>CACZPJ010000065.1 GCA_902782995.1 uncultured Lachnospiraceae bacterium
AGGACTTGATGTAAAACGTATCATCAACGAGCCTACCGCAGCAGCATTGGCATATGGTCTTGATAATGAAAAAGAGCAGAAGATCATGGTATACGACTTAGGTGGTGGTACATTTGATGTATCTATCATCGAGATCGGTGACGGCGTTATCGAAGTATTAGCAACCAACGGTGATACACATCTTGGTGGTGATGATTTTGATAACAAGATCACACAGTGGATGTTAGACGAGTTCAAGAAGGCAGAAGGTGTAGATCTTTCTACCGATAAGATGGCTCTTCAGAGATTAAAAGAAGCAGCAGAGAAGGCAAAGAAAGAGTTATCCTCCGCAACAACCACAAATATCAACCTGCCGTTCATCACTGCAACAGCAGAAGGACCAAAGCACTTTGATATGAACCTTACAAGAGCAAAATTCGATGAATTAACACATGACTTAGTAGAGAGAACCGCAATCCCTGTTCAGGCAGCCATGAAGGATGCAGGACTTACAAACGCAGACTTAGGTCAGGTATTATTAGTTGGTGGTTCTACACGTATCCCGGCTGTACAGGAGAAGGTAAAACAGCTTACCGGAAAAGAGCCAAGCAAGTCCTTAAACCCGGATGAATGTGTAGCAATCGGTGCTTCTATCCAGGGTGGTAAGTTAGCAGGCGATGCAGGTGCAGGCGAGATCTTATTACTGGATGTAACTCCATTATCCTTATCTATCGAGACAATGGGTGGTATTGCAACAAAGCTGATCGACCGTAACACAACGATCCCTACTAAGAAGAGCCAGATCTTCTCAACAGCAGCAGATAACCAGACAGCCGTTGACATCAACGTAGTACAGGGTGAGAGACAGTTCGCAAGAGATAACAAGTCTCTTGGACAGTTCCGTCTGGATGGAATCCCACCAGCACGTCGTGGTGTTCCTCAGATCGAAGTTACCTTCGATATTGATGCAAACGGTATTGTAAATGTATCCGCAAAGGATCTTGGAACAGGGAAAGAGCAGCACATCACAATCACATCCGGAACGTCCATGTCCGATGATGAGATCGATAAGGCTGTAAAAGAAGCTGCTGAGTTCGAAGCACAGGATAAGAAGAGAAAAGATGCCATCGATACAAGAAACGATGCAGATTCCTTCGTATTCCAGACAGAGCAGGCATTAGAGCAGGTTGGCGCAAATCTTGATCCTGCTGATAAGTCCGCAGTAGAAGCTGACTTAAATGCATTGAAGTCCTTAGTAGAGGCAAATCCACAGCCTGAGAACATGACAGATGATCAGGTTGCAGAGATGAAGGCTGCAAAGGAGAAACTGACAGAGAGTGCACAGAAAGTATTCGCAAAGATGTATGAGAATGCCCAGGCAGCTCAGGGTGCTGCAGGTGCCGGTCCGGATATGGGAGCTGGCGCAGGTCCTGATATGAATGCAGGTGGAGCAGCAGATGATGTAGTTGATGCGGACTACAAAGAGGTTTAATCACCTCGGGGAGGTGCTGAAACCTCTCCTGAAGAAGCCTTACGGCTTCTTCGTTACCAGATTTGATTTAACAGACTGTGTCCCGGTGAGTGATTTCCGGGGCACAGCTTTATGAAATTCATAAGATATGCAGGATCCAAAAGGTTGTTATAAGAAAGAATCAATAGACAGTAAGCTTCTTTTTTATAACAGTCTTTTGGTACATAATTGGTAATTGCAGTATTAGTATGAGGAGAAAAAGAGGGAAAGAATATGGCAGAGCAGAAGAGAGATTATTATGAGGTCTTAGGTGTAGACCGTAATGCAGATGAAGCGACGATAAAGAAAGCATACCGTGTCCTTGCAAAGAAATATCATCCGGATATGAATCCGGGTGACAAGGAAGCGGAGAAAAAGTTCAAGGAGGCATCCGAAGCGTATGCTGTTTTAAGTGATGCCGAAAAGAGAAAACAGTATGACCAGTTTGGTCATGCGGCATTTGATGGAACCGGCGGAGCAGGTGCAGGCGGTTTCGACTTCTCCGGTATGGATATGGGAGACATTTTCGGAGACATCTTTGGAGATTTTTTCGGCGGTGGAAGAAGCAGAAGAACAAGCAATGGACCGATGCGTGGTGCAAACCTTCGAGCAAGTGTCCGTATCACCTTTGAAGAGGCGGTATTTGGCTGTGAGAAGGAGATCGAGATCACATTAAAGGATGAGTGCCAGACCTGTCATGGTACCGGAGCAAAGCCGGGAACATCACCGGAGACCTGTACGAAATGTGGCGGTAAAGGTAAGGTTATGTACACCCAGCAGTCCTTATTTGGCATGGTACAGAATGTACAGACCTGTCCGGACTGTAACGGAACCGGTAAGGTGGTCAAGGAGAAGTGCAGCGACTGTCACGGAAGCGGCTATATCGCAAACAGAAAGCGGATCAAGGTCAGCATTCCTGCCGGTATCGACAATGGACAGAGTGTGCGGATCCGTGAAAAGGGCGAACCGGGTACCAATGGCGGACCAAGAGGCGATCTGTTAGTAGAGGTAGTCGTATCCAGACATCCGATCTTCCAGCGTCAGGATATGAATATCTATTCCACGGCACCGATTTCCTTCGCACAGGCAGCACTTGGCGGCGAAGTGCGTATCAATACGGTTGATGGTGATATCATCTATGAAGTAAAACCGGGTACACAGACCGATACGAAGATCCGTTTAAAGGGCAAGGGTGTTCCATCGCTTCGGAATAAGGCAGTACGTGGTGACCACTATGTCACACTGGTTGTCCAGGTACCGACCGGTTTAAATCAGGCAGCAAAGGATGCACTCCGTAAGTTCGACGAAGAATCCGGTAATACGTTAAAAAAACAGACAGCCGGAGAGGAGAAAAAGAAGAAAAAGGGCTTTGTTGATAAAATGAAAGAAGCATTTGATGATATGTAAAAAAACATATAAAGTGAAAAGGGGTTCCGTTATTTGTGTCAGTGCAAATAACGGAACCCTATTCTTTTTAGGGTCAAATTGTCTGCTTGCAGAAAATCGCAAGATGCAGTATACTAGCATCAAATGATGTCTGAAAGCAGCGGGTTAGTGAGTGAAAGGGAGCTTTTGCGGATGGTACAACCGGATACAACAGAGAAGGAAGCGGATCAGCCAATCGATGAGTCAGACAGACTCAGGCAGTCGTGGCATGATTTAGAGCGGGAGAAAAGAGAATTTCAGCGGTTCAAGGAGATGGAAGAACGCCGTATGAAGCGGGAACAGCGTCTTTTTGATATGAAGTGGAAGATCTTAGAAGAAGAACTGCAGAAGCTTGCGGCGGATAAAGAGCAGGTCGAGCGGCAGAAGGAATTTTATAAAAGGGTCAATGCGTATGAGAATACGGACAGATACAGTTACACCTATAAGTCATCGAATGTCGTAAAGGGGGAGATGTTTTTTACCGGGGTGTCAGACCGCCTGTCTTTAAAAAAGCGGTATAAGGATCTGATCAAGATCTATCATCCGGATAATATTGCAGGCGATACCGGCACTTTACAGGAGATCAACCGTGAATACGATAAGATCAAAAAGAGATTGGGCTAGACAGATTAAAATTCGAATAGTAAGAAAGAGGAACATATATGAAATGGGATAAATACACAATACAGACCACCACAGCAGCCGAAGATTTTATCAGCATGATGTTAGATGAGATCGGCATTGAAGGAATTGAAATCGAAGACAACATTCCACTGACCGCAGAGGAACAGTCTGGCATGTTTATCGATTTTCCGCCGGAGCTTCCACCGGATGACGGAAGCAGCCGTGTGAGCTTTTATCTGGATGCGGATGAAGATCATACCGAATTGCTGAAACAGGTTAAGACCGGCTTAGAGGACTTACGGAAGATGGTCGATGTCGGAGAGGGTACGATCACATCGGATCAGACCGAGGACTTAGACTGGATCAATAACTGGAAGCAGTATTTTAAGTCCTTCTATCTGGATGATATCCTGATCAAACCGACCTGGGAGCCGTTAAAGGACGAAGATAAGGACAAGTTTTTAATTGAGATCGATCCGGGTATTTCCTTTGGTACCGGTAAGCATGAGACAACACAGCTTTGTATCCATCAGCTTCGCAAGTACATGAAA
>CACZPJ010000066.1 GCA_902782995.1 uncultured Lachnospiraceae bacterium
AACTGCTTTGCCTCATCACTGAAGCAGTCCTCAACACTCTTATGGAAGATATTCGTCGCCTCTACGGAAAGCGGACTGTCAATATATACCTCAAAGCCTTCGAACTCCGGAAGCAGATGCTCGGTCTTGATCCTTCTTAAAAAGTATAACATCTCCTGCGTTCTGCCGACGGAAAATGCCGGGATGACCAGATTACCGCCTCTTGTAAACGTATCCTTAATGACACGCGCAAGCTCCGGTGCATAATCAGGCGGAGAGGTATGCAGTCTGTCTCCATAAGTAGACTCCATGATCACATAGTCTGCTTCCTTTAAAAAGGTCGGATTCTTAATAAGCGGCTTGTTGCCATGGCCAATATCGCCGGAGAAAACTACCTTTACTTCCTCCCCCTCTTCCCGGACCCAGAACTCAATGCTCGAAGATCCGAGCAGATGACCGGCATCCACGAATCTCACATCCAGATCTTCACAGATACTGTACTTATGATCGTATTCACATGGGACAAAATGCTCTAACACGCCCTGTGCATCTTCCATGTCATACAGTGGTACAACTTCCGGCTTACCGGCTCTTCGTGCCTTACGGTTTCTCCACTCAGCTTCAAACATCTGGATATGTGCACTGTCCTTCAGCATGATATCGCAAAGCTCACAGGTAGCTGTTGTTGCAAAAATCTGTCCACGGAATCCTCTGCTGTATAACAGCGGAAGAAGACCGGAATGATCAATATGTGCATGTGTTACAAAAACGTAATCGATCTCCGCTGCATTCACCGGAATCTCCTGATTGACGTACAGATCCGGTCCCTGTTCCATACCACAGTCAACAAGCAGATGCTTATCTCCGAACTTCAAGTAATGACAGCTTCCGGTAACCTCATGGGCTGCCCCTAAAAATTCCAATAACATATGAATCACCCTTTCTACGCACACCCTTTTTCTAATAATAAGTATAACACAGGATGGATTTTTTGTCACTTTTTACTTCAAATTCTTTGATTTTAATTTTGTTTTTATTCAAATCTTACAATTTCTTTTTTCAAACGCTTCATAATCTTCTTCTCAAGCCTTGAAATATATGACTGGGAAATACCAAGCAGATCTGCGACTTCCTTCTGTGTCAGTTCATTTCCGTCAGGCGTATTCAGCCCGAATCTGAGTTCTACGATCGTCCGCTCCCTGCCGGATAGATGCGCGATCGCTTTATTTAACAGCTTGCGCTCCACTTCATTTTCAATATCCTTGTAGATGACATCCTCATCCGTTCCGAGAATATCGGATAAAAGCAGTTCATTTCCATCCCAGTCCACATTTAACGGTTCGTCAATCGATACCTCCAGCCGCGTCTTGCTGTTTCTGCGCAGATACATTAAGATCTCATTTTCGATACAGCGTGATGCATACGTTGCCAGCTTGATCTTCTTATCCGGATTAAAGGTATTGATCGCCTTGATCAGTCCGATCGTTCCAATGGAGATCAGATCCTCTACCCCGACACCGGTATTATCAAACTTCTTGGCGATGTATACGACAAGGCGCAGATTGTGTTCGATCAGTTTTTTCCTCCCTTCCTCCTTCTCTTCTGCAAGAAGCTGTGCAATACAATCACTTTCTTCTTCGGCTGTCAGTGGTGCCGGGAGTACATCTGCCCCTCCGATGTAGTGAACCTCCCGTCTTCCCCGCTTCAACAGTTCCATAAACGACGGCATCATCTTAAACTGAAAATGCTGTGGTACATTAACTTTCATATACATACGAATCCTACCTCTCTATTCCTGCAATCTATGATTCAGTATCATCTGATAGGAACTCCCGGAAAAAAGTGCATCTGCTGCAACTCCGATCACCGGATGCTCTATCCGAATCTGCTTTTGTCGTTTGTCAATCACAAGCTTATCGAGTGTATAGATCTCAAGTAACCCGTCTGTCTGCCCAAGACTCGTATATGGGATCAGACGCGCATACCTTTTTTCCTCCTGCAAGTACGGACGCAGGGTCTGCTCCGCTATGATATGTACCGGCTTATGGCTGTACGGATCTTCTAACAGATTCCCGGTATCGTGATAGGCAGACAGCGTCAGCTCCCTGTCCCCGATCCAGAGATGTACCGAAACAATCTGCATTCCCACTTCTAACTGCCACTTCAGATAACAGGCTGCCAGAAAGCCGATTCCCGCCACAAGAAGAATCGCACCCAGCCGATTTTTTCCCGCAAATAGGCTCATGTGTACCCATTCCATCACTCCGCCCAGCAGAAAATATACCAGATAGACCACGAAAGCATCCCGGATGAATGCACCGGTCTTCTTCTCCCGGAAGGTCAAAAAGACCACAAGCGGATGCACGAACACATATAAAATCCCAAGATACCAGAGATAATGATGCATAAATAAAAATAAAGCCGCAGAGCAGATGGTTGCAAGCAATGCCATCCCACAAAGCCTTCTGATTTTTACTTCCTTTTTCAGCAGTACATCCGCAAGAAACAGTGCCTCAAAGTCCAGACAGAAGCTGGTAAATAAAAATACATCTATGTATAACTCATAACGCACGTTCCACCTCCCGTCCATTATTATAGCGGATATGCGTTTTCTTTTTTGTCGAAACAGCTACGGCATTTTTATGTAACTCATCTACAAAAAACGCCATGACGCTTGTTTTTGACACCTGAACCCTGTACAGCAAAAAAGCACCGCCTCTGTACTCTTGTACAAAAGCGATGCTCTATTAACGAATTACTTCCACGGAATTACTTCCGCGGATTATTTCCGCGAAATTATTTTCGTGTACTCTTTAAGAACTCAGGAATCTTAATGTCCTTCTCCGGCACACTGCTCTCCGGTCTCTTTGGCTTCTGGATGCCGCTAAAGGACGGCATAACCGGTGTCTGTGTCTGCTGTGGCATAACCGGACGTGACTGTGTCATTCCGGAAGATACCGGAGCGGTACGGTTTACCATACCATTGCCTACACCTGCATTTGTTCTCGGTGTAACCGGCTGCTGATATCTGAGACCCGGCATGATCTTACTTTGCTGCTGTACCGGTGCATTCTCAAGACCGGTTGCAATAACCGTGATCGTTGCTTCATCGGTCTTTGTCTCATCATACTTCGCACCGAAGATGATGTTCGCATTCTCACCGGCAAGATCCTGTACATAACTTGCTGCATCATTTGCATCCATCAAGGAAATATCACCGGAAATATTGATGATAACATGGGATGCTCCTGTGATCGTTGTCTCAAGAAGCGGGCTGGCTACTGCAAGCTTCACTGCCTCGATTGCCTTATCATCACCCTTTGCCATACCGATACCGATATGAGCAAGACCCTTGTCCTTCATAACGGTCTGTACATCTGCAAAGTCTAAGTTGATCAGTGCAGGTAAGTTGATCAGATCTGTGATTCCCTGAACTGCCTGCTGTAAAACCTCGTCTGCCTTCTTCAGTGCATCCGGGAAAGTTGTTCTTCTGTCAACGATCTCTAATAACTTGTCATTTGGTATTACGATCAGTGTATCAACGCTCTCTTTTAAACGTTCTACACCGGATAAAGCGTTTACCATACGTGCCTTTGCTTCAAATTTGAAAGGCTTCGTAACAACACCAACGGTTAAAATACCCTGCTCTTTGGCAATCTTAGCGACAACCGGAGCTGCACCGGTACCTGTTCCGCCACCCATACCACAGGTAACGAATACCATGTCAGCACCCTTAATTGCAGCGGCAAGCTCCTCTGCGCTCTCCTCTGCTGCCTTCTCACCAACCTCAGGCTGTGCTCCTGCGCCCAGTCCCTTTGTCAGCTTCTCGCCAATCTGGATCAGTGTCGGTGCCTTACATAACTGTAATGCCTGCTTGTCTGTGTTCACTCCGACAAACTCTACGCCACCGATATTCTCATCAATCATTCTATTTACAGCATTATTTCCTGCGCCTCCAACACCAATTACAATTATTTTAGCACTGGAATCTGCTTCTGTTGTTTTAATTTCAAGCAAGGTAGTTCCTCCTTCTCTCCCACATAAATATATGTAAATTATATTCTAAACCTAATCATATACTCTATAATATATTTTTTTATGTAAATAATCAACCTTTAATTTAAAAAAATTACACTACTGCGCCTTTTGAAACGTTATGTCCGTTGTATCCGGTGTCCAGTCCTCAAGATGCAGTGTTCCCGCCAGTCCATCCAGATTCGGCATGATCTTTTCGAGCCGTTTTACCTTCTCTGTCAGATAGTCGGTACTGCCCACCTTCACGAGAATCTGTCCGTAGGTTAATTCTATATCCTCCGAGGAAACATATTCGATCGAATCCGGCACAAGGTCATATTTTTTCAATGTCTGCGTTACCGACAGTAAGATCTTTAATGCTTTTTTATCTTCTAACTTCAGCTTCTCGTAGAGAATAATATCCTTACAGCTTAATCCATTGACCCGCGGGACACCCTCGATAATGTCCGAAGAGGTCTCTACCACAAAGCCATCCTTGTCAAAATAGACATTCTGACCAACGGAATCCATATACAGGTATCCGAGCAGTCCCTTTTCATAGACCTTGATCGCAAGCGTATGCGGGGACTTTAAGCTGACCTCCATGGTATCAATAAACGGTACTTCCTTCGTCTTTGTGAAGCGGTACTTCAGATACACATACAGGGAATTCCAGGAATAATCATCATTTAAGACCCATTCCTTAATCTGCTTGTCCTCATACAGCTTATTCCCCTCCACTTCCACGTTCTGTACGGTAAAGACCTTAAAAATGATCAGTGCCGCCAGTGCAAGCAAAAGCAGGAAGGTGAAAAAACCAAGCAGGAAATGTTTTCTTCTTTTTCGTTTTCTACGTTTATCCCGAATCATAAGCTATCCTAACCCTCTAATCGTATTTTCCGTGACACACTAAACGCCAGCCCAAGCTCTGCCAACAAAAAGGATGCGGACGTACCACCGTAACTGATCAAAGGCAGCGTAATACCGGTATTTGGAACGGTATTCGTTACAACTGCGATATTTAAAATAACCTGGATCGCAATGTGTGCCATGATACCGACTACTAAAAGTGCGCCAAACAGATCCGGTGCGTTATTCGCAATCACCATAAACCGCCATATCATAAGTACAAACAGCAGGATGACACAAACAGCTCCAAACAGTCCAAGCTCCTCACAGATAATGGAAAAGATCATATCATTCTGCGCTTCCGGAACAAAGCCAAGCTTCTGCATACTTCCGCCAAGCCCTTTTCCGAAAAGCCCGCCGGAACCGATCGCATACAGACCCTGCAGGGTCTGATACCCCTTTTCGTAATTCTCCGGGTGCAGCCAGATCTTGATCCGGTTGGCACGGTATCCGGCAGTCAGGATAAAGACTGTGATACCTGCTGCCGCAATCAGGATCAGGATTAAAAAGTGCTTCCAGTCCGGACTTGCAACAAAGGTCAGTGCCATTGCAATTCCGGCAATGATGACCGCGGTACTTAAGTTGGTGTAAGCAACCGGTCCCAGGATCGGGATCAGCGATGCAAAAATTATTATGACCGTCTTAAAATCCGCCATCTTCTTCGGAATCCGGCTGATGATCGTTGCAAGGAAAATAATAACTGCAATCTTTGCAAACTCAGACGGCTGGAAGGATAATGGTCCGAGACGCAGCCATCTCGACTGTCCATGCGATTCCGAACCGGCAAAAATTACAATTACACACAGCCCTAAGGCTCCCACATACGCAAGACCTGCAAAACGTGTCCAGACATGGTAATCAATCCGCGAAATGATAAACATTGCTGCGAATCCCAGACCTGTTGCAAACATCTGCTTTTTCAGATAATATGCATCATCGCCATACTTAAGCTGTGCATTATAGGAACTCGTACTATACAGCATAACAAGACCGAAGCATACAAGAAAAATAATGATAAACAAAAGTGTATAATCAAAATATTTAATTGTTTTTTCTATTTTCTTACGCGGTCCTCTGCTCATGCGCCTACTCCTTCAATCCCCGAACGATATCCTTAAAGATCCTTCCTCTTTCTTCATAGCTTTTGAACATATCCCAGCTTGCACATGCCGGAGAAAGGAGTACTGCATCTCCTGCTTCGGCATTCTGATAACAGATCGTAACCGCCTGCTCTAAGCTGTCAGCGAACTCAATATCCGTAAAGCCATGCCGTCTTGCACATTCTGCGATCTTTGGTGCGGTAACACCGATCAAAACAAGCTTTTTCACCTTACCGTCAAAGGCTTCGATCCAGTCGTCGTATTCGGACTGCTTATCGTAACCACCGCCGATCAGAAGCGTCCTGCGGTTCATCGCGCGGATACCCTGGATTGCAGCATCGGTGTTCGTTCCCTTTGAATCATTGTAAAAACGTACGCCACGTTTCTCTGTTACATATTCTATTCTATGCTCTACTGCCTGAAAACGAACTAAAACCTCACGGATTTTATCCATCGGCACACCAAAGCTTACTGCCATGGCAGTTGCAGCCATTACATTTTCGTAGTTGTGTACGCCAAGCAGGTTCAGATCATTTACATCGACCACCAGCTCTGCCTTGCCGTCAACTGCATAATAGATATTTTCTCCATCCAGATAAAAGCCGTTTTCTAACTTCTGCTTACTGCTGAAATAAACCACCTTCGTATGCAGTGTTTTTCCAAACTCACGTAATACCGCATCCTCATAATTGAGTACACAGGTCTGATCTGCGTTCTGGTTCTTTGTGATGCTCTCTTTGACCCGGATATAGCACTCCATCGTGTGATGGCGGTTTAAGTGATCCGGTGTGATATTAAGGATCGCAGATACCTCCGGTGTAAATTCCTGCGTCGTCTCTAACTGGAAACTGCTGATCTCTGCAACCGTTACGGTATCCTTCGTTGTCTCTCTTGCCACACTGGTATAAGGGATTCCGATATTACCAACGACCTTTACGTCTGCAAAGTAGTTCTTCATGATCTCACCGACCAGTGCGGTTGTCGTCGTCTTACCGTTTGTTCCGGTGATCGCAAGCACTTTGCCCTTTGAAAGCTGGTATGCCAGTTCGATCTCACCAAGGATCAGCACCCCTGCATCCCGCATCGTACATACCATCGGAATATCGATTGGTACGCCCGGACTTAACACTGCCATATCAAAGCTCTTTAATTCCTCGTCTGCCATCTCACCGATCACAATCGGAATGTCTGCAAAGGCTTCGGACTTCTTACGGATCTCTTCCGGATCGGCATCCTTATTGCCTTCGAATAAAACAACGTCTGCTTTTTCTTCCTTCAACAATCCACAGGCTGCCACTCCACTGATCCCGGATCCGACAACCAGTATCTTTTTTCCCTGAAATTCCATGATTCCCTCTTTTCTGTGTCTAGCAATTCACACCTTTTATAATGCCAGTAATGCAATCAGACAAAGGATTGCGGTTACGATCGAAAATACGGCAACGACTCTCGTCTCTGACCAGCCGCCAAGTTCAAAATGATGATGGATCGGTGCCATACGGAAAATCCGCTTTCCACCGGTCTTTTTAAAGTAAGTTACCTGAATGATAACGGAAAGTACCTCTACCAAATAGATCAGTCCGACGATCAGAATAAAGATCGGCATCTGAAGCATATATGCAGTACCTGCCACGAAGCCACCGAGTGCCAGTGAACCGGTATCTCCCATAAAAACACTTGCCGGATATACGTTAAACAGTAAGAATCCGGTCAGCGCACCTACAACTGCACAGGTGATCGGTTCGATTCCGCTGTTCATTCCAACCGCTACTACCGAGAAGAAGGTTGCGACCATGATCGTAACACTCGATGCAAGACCATCTAAGCCATCGGTAAAGTTGGTTCCATTTACCGTTCCGATCACAACGAAAAACATCAGTGGGATTGCCACCCAGCCAATATCCCAGTACTTTCCGCCGGAAAACGGAACTAACATTGCAAGGGATACACCGGAATATTTCCACATATATACAGCAAAGACTGCGGTTACCAAGATCTGGCAGAGCATCTTCTGCCACGCTAATAATCCGTCAGATCTTCTTAATACAACCTTTAAATAATCATCTAAGAATCCGATCACACCAAATGCGACCGTTAAAAACAGGATCGGGACGATCTTTGGATAGTCCTTAATATAGAAAAGACTCGTGATAATGATACTTGCTAAGATCATAAGTCCACCCATTGTCGGTGTTCCCATCTTCTTCTGATGTGATTCAAGTTCCTTACGTTCTGTCTGCCCTACCTTTAACTTTCTAAGGAATGGGATTACGACCGGTCCGAGCAATGCACTGATTGCAAATGATATGATAACCGGGATTACTACTTCATATGACATATTTTCCTCCAATCGTACAACTTTTCTTATGTTCACACGCACTTCGCGCAGATGATCTGTGTGCAAACATAAGACACTGTACCTATTTTTATCAACTTATCTAGTATACGTTATTTTTACCTATCACGCAAGTATTCTATCGGCTAATCCGCCGCTTCTGCGCCGTTATTTTCTTCCCCATTTTCCGGAATCTTCCCGGTTTTTTCGATCTTTAAGTATGGAAGGATATTTTCAAATACATTTTTCACCACCGGAGCTGCGATCGTACCGCCGTAATAGATTCCCTGCGGGTTACGGATCACTAGTAAAACAAGTACCTTCGGGTCTTCTGCCGGGGCAAAACCCAAAAAGGATGAGATATACTTATGTTCGCTTCGCGGCAGTGTCTGGGAGGTTGCTGTTTTCCCTCCGATCGTATACCCTTCGATATAAGCCTTTTTCCCGCTTCCTTCGGATACTACTTTTTCAAGTAACATCCGCATCGTCTCTGAGGTCTCACTGCTGACGATCCCCTTCTTTTCTTCATAAGTAAAGGTCTTTATCGTATTGCCGTCCCGGTCCGTTGTGCGTACTGCGAAATGCGGTGTCACACGCGTGCCGCCATTTACCAGAGACGAGACTGTCGTTGCAAGCTGGATCGGTGTGATCTGGAACGACTGTCCAAAGGAAATCGTCGCAAGCTCCACTAATCCGATATTCTTTTTGGCATGCATGATCGTTGCTGCCTCGCCCGGCAGATCAATATTCGTCTTCGACAACAGTCCGAACTGCTCAAAATAATGGTAAAAATTGTCTGCTCCAAGCCTTAATCCCACATCGATAAAAACAGGATTGCAGGAATTCTCGATCCCCTGTATAAAGTTCTCAGCCCCATGCCCGGTCGTCTTATGGCATCTGATCCTGCGGTCTTCTACCACCCGGTAGCCCGGACAGGAAAAGGTGTCCGTCAGTTTTACCACACCCTCCTCTAAGGCTGCACTTGCGGTGATCACCTTAAAGGTCGATCCCGGCTCATAGGTATCGTTGATACTCGGATTACGCCACATCTGATTGAGCAGGTTCTGCTTTTCCTCTGCGGACAGCTCCCCTCCCTGCTCCGTGTTCAGTTCATATGGCTGGTTTAAATCAAATTCCGGGACATTGACCATTGCCATGATCTCACCATTTTTCGGATTCATTACGATCATGCTGACGCTGTCTGCCTGCTTCTCCTGCATGACCTTTTTGGCTGCCTGCTGTGCATACATCTGGATATTGTAATCTAAGCTGATACAAAGGTTGCTGCCATCCTCCGGTTCTAAGCGCATCTCACCTGCATTCTCGATCTCTACCCCTCTTGCATCGGTAAGCGTTAGGATCTTCCCGTTTGTCCCCTGCAGGTAGGAGTCGTATTTTACCTCTAAGCCGATGATGCCCTGATTATCTCCTCCGGTAAATCCGAGCACCTTCGACGCAAGACTGTCATAGGGATAATACCGCTTATAATCCTCATCAATTTTTACACCTGCAAGTCCGTATTCCCGGATCTTATCCCCAAGTGTCTTATCGACATTCGTCTGTATCCGTTCGATCGAGCTGACCTTCTCAACACGTTTTCTTACTTTTTCCTCCGGCAGATCTAAGATCTCAGACAGCACTTTTATCACCTTTTCCGGCTCCTTGATCTGGCTGTGGATGACTGAAATCGTGCATACCGTCTTATTTGCCGCTAAAAGAACGCCATTGGCATCATAGATATTTCCGCGTGCCGCCTTGATTTCCCGCTCCCTTTCATGCAGATTCTCTGCCTTTTTTCCATAATATTCCGAACAAAAGATCATCAGATAGATGAGTCTTACGATCAGAATCAGTGTCACGAAGAAAATGACCGCAAACATGATCGTAATCTTCTTCCGGTTAAAGGTCTTATTGCGATACATAACACAACCCCATAAAAGCCATTAATATAATCTATTACAACTTTTACGGGGTTATGTTTCTTACACGTATTTCTGCTACTGTGCATCCGGATTATCTACCGGTGCATCAATCGTACTTTCTTTTTCATTTTCTGCCTGTGTCTTATCCGTATCCTCCGGAAGGCTTTCCGGAACATCGGTCGTGCCATCTGCCGGAGTACCATCTGCGGACGTATCATCGCCCTCTGTCACTTCCTGATCCGGATAGATGTTCATATAAGGAAGTGCTTCGGTCAGGATCTCTTTTACAATCCCCTGTGCATAGGTACTGTGTGCCTCATCCTCTGCGTTTGGCTCATCTACAACCACGTAAATCACAACCTGTGGATTATCCTGCGGAGCATAACCGATAAAGGATACCAGATAATTGCCCTGTCCACGCGGTAACTTCTGGGCAGTTCCCGTCTTACCACCCATGGAATATCCATCCACATGTGCATACTGTCCGGTTCCACCCTCACAGACGGTTCCATACAGATAATCCTTTACCTGATCACTGGTCTGTTTTGAGATCGTCTGTTTTAACAGTACCGCCTCATTTTCCTGTATCGTATTGCCATCTTCGTCGGTGATCTTTTTGACCACATGCGGCTGATAATACGAACCGCCATTGATGATCGAGCAGAAACCACTTGCAAGCTGGATCATCGTCGTATTGAAGTTCTGTCCGAAGGCATTGGTTGCAAGGTTGATCGTTGTAAGTTCATCTTCCTTAAAGATCAAAGAATCGGTTCTCGCCTCTCCCGGAAGATCGATATTCGTCTTATAACCGAATCCAAAGATCTTCTGGTATTTTGCAAAATTCGCCGGTCCGATCTTGTAGGACATCTGCATCAGGGAGTCATTACAGGAATCCATGATCGCTTTTTTCATCGTCTCTAATCCATGTCCACTGGTATTCACACAGTGAATATCATGACCGGAGATCGTCTCATAACCATCACACATGAAAGTCATGTCGTTTGTCAAGGTTCCGGTCTCAAGTCCTGTTGCTACCGTAAACGGCTTTGCTGTCGATCCCGGCTCGTAGGTATATGTCGTACAGAAGTTATTCCACATATCATTCAATGCCTTTAACTTCTCTTTGTCCTCCATTGCCGCAATCTCTTCCTCTGTGTAATATGCAGACAGATCCCACGGATTCGTCAGATCATAATTCGGATAATTTGCCATCGCAAGCACTTCGCCATTGTTTGGATCCATCATAAGGACACCGATATGCTTTGCACCTGCACCTTCCCTTGCCGCATCCGTATTCTGTTCCACAAAGTCCTTTATCTTATTCTCTACGATCGTCTGGATATTGGCATCGATCGTCAATACCACATTTTCTCCATTGACTGCAGGCTTTACGGTCTTCTCAAAATTATTGTCCGAGTTCAGATAACCGTACTCTCTTCCGTTTACACCGTTTAGTGTGCTGTTATAATAGTTTTCCACACCGTTCATGCCCACATTGCCGCTTGTGGTAAAACCGATCACCGCACTTGCTAAGGATGCATACGGATACTTCCGGATATATTCTTTTTCAAACCAGATCCCCTTGATCGAAGAACCGGTCTTTTTATCGTTCTGCATCTCCACGAAGCTCTGGATCTCTTCATACGGAAGCCGCTTTGCCAATACGTTATACTGGCTCTTTGGCTTATTCGCAATCAGATCCCTTACCTTTGATTCATCGATCTGATCTGCAAAGCATGTCCGCAGAGCGGTAATCGTCGGTTCAATGTTGTCTGTATTACTGTTGAGCACCTTGCAGTCTAAGATCACATTGTATACATCCACACTGGTTGCAAGGATCGAGCCCTTACTGTCTGTGATATTTCCACGCTGGTAAGGAAGGATCGTACTGTCATATTCCTGCTGGGACAGGACACGCTTTTCGTACTTCTCTCCCTTCTGATATTCGATCCACATCAGTCTGACGATCAATCCGATCAAAGCTAAAACGATTATCACAAAAATAGCAATCAGACTTTTCTGCATTCTTTTTGTAAACCGTTTTGGTGCTCTTACACGCTTTTTTCTTCTTCTTTTCAATGCTTACACTCTCTACTTCTCTGGTATTTCACCATACTGATTCATATAATCATCTTCATCTACCGAATAATATATGATCTGATCCTTGCCTGCATATACCATTCCAAGCTGGTTCATCGCAACATCCTTTACTGTATTGAGGTCTACGGATGTGCTTAAACGCTTCATTGCCGCATCATTATCTGCCTTCAGATCTGCGACCTGGCTCTCTAACGCTGCAATGTTCTTCATACGCGAGGTCACGGTGGACTGTATCTGTATGTATGCCCCAGAAACCAATGCGGTCACCAGTGCCGCAACCGATAAAAATGCCACATATCCACGCGTCATCTGCATCTCATGTTCCTGATTCTTACGGGCTATATGACGGTTTCTGCGCTTTGCCTCCCGTCTTTCTTCCTCCCTCTGAACCCGGTAATCCGGTGCAGCTTCTAACTTTCTTACGGTATTTCCGTCAATATATATACTTGTATGTCGTCTGTCTCTTGCTGTCATAAATACTTCTCCCTCTAATAACTTCCCCTGTTTACATGGATCCGTGTCTAATCCTTCCCCTGATTCTATACACGTTCAAACACTCTAAGCTTCGCGCTTTTTGAGCGGCTGTTTTCCTCTAATTCTTCCTCTGATGGTAAGATCGGCTTTCTTGTGACTACCTTACCCTTAGATACCTTGCCACATACACATACCGGAAAATCACTCGGACAGGTACATGGATTCTCATTCTTGCGGAAGATCGTCTTTACGATCCGGTCCTCTAAGGAATGGAAGGTAATGATACAGATCCTTCCACCCGGACTTAACAGATCGATCATCTCATCTAAGGTATCCTTTAGCACATCTAACTCCCGGTTTAATTCGATCCGGATCGCCTGAAAGGTACGCTTTGCCGGGTGTCCACCGGTTACCTGTACCTTCATCGGAATGGATGCGCGGATCACATCGATCAATTCTCCCGTCGTCTCAAGTTCCTTAGTCTTTCTCGCCTCCACGATATGCTTTGCAATGTTTTTTGCAAAACGGTCTTCGCCAAAATCGCGGATGATACGATATAGTTCCTTTTCGCTGTAGTGATTTACAATCTCTTTTGCAGTAAGTGTCTGCCGTTGATCCATACGCATGTCAAGCGGAGCATCCGTATCACGATAGGTAAAACCACGCTCCGGTGTATCTAGCTGAAACGACGATACACCAAGATCTAACAGAATACCATCTACCTGTTCGATTCCAAGCCGGTGCAGCTCCTCCTTCATATTGCAGTAATTGTTCCTGACGATCGTCACCTTGTCTGCATATGGTTCTAACCGCTTTGTTGCCGCCACGATCGCATCTGCATCCTGGTCGATACCGATCAGTCTTCCGGTTGTCAGTCTTTTTGCAATCTCAAAGGAGTGCCCCGCTCCACCTAAGGTCCCGTCTACATAGATCCCTTCCGGTCTGATATTCAGTTGCTCAATGGTCTCGTCCAACAGGACGGATCTGTGCTTAAACTCCATACACACTCCTTATATACTAAGTCCCAGATCTGCCATATGCTCTGCGATCTCGTCCATATCATCATAAGAATTCGTCTCCGTCCAGCGATCCTTGCTCCAGATCTCGATCCGGTTCAACACGCCGACAGAAACCACATCCTTCTGTAGATCAGCGAATTCCCGCAATACCGTAGGAAGCAGGATCCTGCCCTGCTTGTCTACTTCACAGCTTGCTGCGCCTGCAAAGAAAAATCGTGAGAACTTTCTGGCATCCTTGGTGGTAAGTGGAATGTTACGGAACTTTTCTTCGATATTCTGCCATTCTTCGTTCGGGTAAACAAACAAGCACCCATCTAGTCCCTTTGTCACAACAAATTCATCGCCTAACTGCTCTCTGAACTTGGAAGGGACTATCAGCCTGCCTTTTGCATCCAATGTGTGGTTGTATTCTCCCATGAACATTGTTATACCCTCTGCAAGGTTTTAAACGGTTCCGTAACGCCTGTATGTTTTCCACAGGTTATCCACTTATCCACCACTTTGAACCATTTCTCACCACTTTCCACCACTTTTAGTACAATCTTACCCCACTTGTATCTAAAAATCAATACCAGAATATTTATTTACACAAAAAATTAACCATATTTTCCGACAAAAAAGGACAGCAGTCATAGCATTTTGCCATAACCGCTGTCCTTTTTCTTCTTCCACATGTGTTCATACACACTCTTTTTCCCGCTCACACAGATCAATATAATCTGCGATCAGTTGATCCAGATATACACTCTTGTCATAAAACTCACTTACGCTCTCTCCACTCTCTAACGCAAGATGCAATCTGGCCCGGGCATCCTCGATCTCCTGTTGCAGCATCTCTCTACTCATACGTGTCTCTCCTATGCTCTTGTCACTTCCTGTTCTTAGTATCTGTTCTCTCTCTTTTTCTAATCCACCATTATCTTCCACACAAAAGAACCGGTGAGAACTCTCTTGTATATGCTCATTCTAATCTCATTATTCCCAAAAATCAAACAAATTGTTCCCCTAAAATTCGCCACTTTTCGACAAAAA
>CACZPJ010000067.1 GCA_902782995.1 uncultured Lachnospiraceae bacterium
GAGCTCACACTGATTTCATGTGGATTCAATCTTTATAAATATCATAATAAAAAGCAACGACAGACGAAAGTTGCATAAAACTCAAGCGTGATTAGCTGAGCTTTATTAAATGCACCATTTTTTATACCCAAAGATGCAGACCTGTTCAAAAATAGAAAAAATCATACAAAGAAACGCCAAAACCGACATTTGCCGGAGTTGGCGTTTCTTATTAGGGACTTATTTTACAGCCCCCTTTTTATTTACAATCATATCACTACTTCATTGCGCCCTCAATAATCTCCTGTGCACGCTTTGCTTCTTCCTTGGTAAGCTGTGGCGTATCCCCTAATGGATACTCCATCCCAAGTGCTTCATACTTTGGCTTTGCCATCGTATGGTAAGGCAGAACCTCAAGATGCTCAAAGTTCGTAAGCGTCTTCAGATACCTGCCGAGTGCTTCTAACTCTTCTCTCTGATCTGTGATCCCCGGTACAACCACATGGCGGATCCACACCGGAATCTTTTTTTCTTCCAAGAGCCTTGCAAAATCAAATACATTCTGATTCGGATGTGTGGTCAGTTTCTGATGCTCGGCATTATCCATATGCTTGATATCTAACATCACAAGATCTGTAACTGCAAGCAGCCGGTCAAACTTCTCCTGCAGCAAAGCATCTCCCTTCCGGTATACGATCCCGGATGTATCCAAGCAGGTATGGATACCCTTTTTCTTCGCCTTTGTAAAAAGTTCGGTCAGAAACTCGATCTGCAAAAGCGGTTCTCCTCCGGTTGCCGTGATTCCGCCGGTACGATAGAAGCTTTTATTCCGTTCTAATTTTTCAATAATCTCATCTGTGTCAACCAGCCTTCCGTTTTCCTTTTTCCATGTATCCGGATTATGACAGTACAGACAGCGCATCGGGCATCCCTGAAAGAACACCACATATCGCACTCCCGGACCATCAACGGTTCCAAAACTCTCAAATGAATGTATATATCCTTTCATAGATACCTCCTGCCTGATCTGCTTCTTTCCTGACACTGAATCAATTAGAAGCGTTCGTGGAATGTTCTTGAGATAACCTCATCCTGCTGCTCTTTTGTCAGCTTGATAAAGTTTACAGCATAACCCGATACACGGATCGTAAGCTGTGGATAATTCTCCGGATGCTTCTGTGCATCGATCAGCGTCTCTCTGTTTAATACATTGACATTTAAGTGATGTCCGCCTTTTTCTACATATCCATCTAATAATGCAACCAGATTCTCAGCGGCATTGCCGTTTTTACCAAGTGCATCCGGTACGATAGAGAACGTATTTGAAATACCGTCCTGCGCATCCATAAACGGAAGCTTTGCAACAGAAGCTAAGGAAGCAACTGCTCCATTGGTATCTCTTCCATGCATTGGGTTTGCACCCGGTGCAAATGCCTCTCCCTTCTTACGTCCATCCGGTGTAGCTCCGGTATTCTTACCGTAAGATACGTTCGATGTGATCGTTAAGATAGAAGTTGTCTGGATACCACCACGATAGGTGTGGTTACCCTTGACATAATTGATAAAGGTATGAAGTACATCCTGTGCCAGTGCATCGACTCTGTCATCATCATTTCCGTATTTCGGGAAATCACCCTCTACCTCAAAGTCTGTTGCAATACCCTGCTCGTTACGGATCACCTTAACCTTTGCATACTTGATCGCAGAAAGTGAATCTGCGACAACAGACATGCCGGCAATACCGGTTGCGAACCAACGCTTTACATTCTTATCATGTAAGGACATCTGTAAACGCTCGTAGCAGTACTTATCATGCATGTAGTGAATGATGTTTAATGCGTTGACATAGACACCTGCCAGCCATTTCATCATATCCTTGTACTTATCCCATACTTCGTCAAAGTCTAAGTATTCGGATGTGATCGGTCGAAACTTCGGTCCTACCTGCTTGCCGCTCATTTCATCTACACCACCGTTGATCGCATATAACAGACATTTTGCAAGGTTTGCTCTTGCACCGAAGAACTGCATCTCTTTTCCGATTCTCATGGAAGATACGCAGCATGCGATACCATAATCATCGCCATGTACGACACGCATCAGATCATCGTTCTCGTACTGGATTGCTGAATGCTTTACGGAAATCTCACCGCAGAACTTCTTGAAGTTCTCAGGAAGTCTTACAGACCATAATACGGTAAGGTTTGGTTCCGGTGCTGCACCAAGGTTATTTAACGTATTCAGGTAACGATAAGACATCTTCGTTACCATATGACGACCATCTACACCAATACCGCCGATCGATTCGGTTACCCAAGTAGGATCCCCTGCAAAAATAGAATTATACTCCGGTGTACGTGCAAATTTGATCATACGAAGCTTCATAATGAACTGATCGATGATCTCCTGGATCTCCTTCTCCGTAAATGTTCCCTCTTCTAAGTCTCTCTGTGCATAGATGTCTAAGAAAGTAGAAGTACGTCCAAGGCTCATTGCCGCTCCGTTCTGTTCCTTCACTGCTGCAAGATATGCAAAGTAAATTGCCTGTGTTGCCTCTAAGACATTCGCTGCCGGCTTTGAAATATCACAGCCATAGATCTTAGCAAGCTCTTTTAACATCTTCAGTGCACGGATCTGCTCGGATAATTCCTCTCTTTCGCGGATAACATCCGAGTACATGATCGTACGTGTGGAAGCCTTCTGCTCTTCCTTATCCTCGATCAGCTTATCTACACCATACAGTGCCGGACGACGGTAATCACCGATGATACGTCCTCTTCCGTAGGCATCCGGAAGTCCGGTAATGATGTGTGCGCTACGGCAGGCACGCATCTCTGGTGTGTAAGCATCAAATACTCCTGCATTGTGTGTCTTTCTGTGTGTGGTAAAATACTCCACAACCTCCGGATCTACCTCGTATCCGTTGTCCTCACATGCCTTGATCGCCATACGGATTCCTCCATAAGGCTGAAGTGCACGCTTAAATGGCTTATCGGTCTGGAAACCGACAACCTTCTCCTTGTCTTTATCTAAATATGCAGGTCCGTGGGATGTGATCGTAGAAATGATCTTGGTATCCATATCTAATACCCCACCGGCTTCTCTTTCCTGTTTGGAAAGCTCTAATACCTGTTCCCATAAATCTTTGGTATCCTGTGTCGGGCCCTCTAAGAAGCTGTCATCTCCATCGTAAGGGGTATAATTCTTCTGAATAAAGTCCCTTACATTCACTTCCCGTTCCCATGCTCCGTGATTAAAACCTCTCCATGCGTTTTCCATGTCTTTCCTCCTGTCTTTCTACACGTTTGTTTGAGTATACTTCTTCGTGTCATCTTTGGATATAGAATATTGTTTCCATTTCTGGAACATTCTTACCAGATGCGTCATCATTTCGAAAAAGAAAACAAGGATAGTTTAATCTAATTGCTGTAAGTTGTCAATAATCGCAGGCTTCTTGCATTTTTTTATCAAAATGATTGTTACAGGATGTTTTCGCATAGAATACAAAAAAACCGACGCATCCGGACATCCCTGCCCAGACGGTCGGCACATATCATAGTTATACTTCACGTGGTTCTCCACTTATCCGTCAGTCATATAACTTACTCAAAGTAAATCACATTTTTTTCCAGTTGTCAAGATGACATTTTATGTAATGTCCTTACTCCTTACAACATTTTATGTAATATCCTTACTCCTCATCCTGAATCGGATTCATATCCAGTCCACGATTCGCATCCGCATGCGGATCTTCTCCAAAGTGATAATCCTTGCCCGGAAGGATCGCATTTAAAAGAATACCTGCGATTGCAGCGATTGCAAGACCGGTTAAGGTGATTGCAGTATCTCCTACATGGAAGGTAAGTCCATCCGAGAATCCAAGACCGCTGACTAAGATCACGGCTGCAATGATCAGGTTCCTTGACTTGGTAAAGTCTACGTGGTTCTCGATCACATTACGCACACCGATCGCAGAGATCATTCCATAAAGCATGAAGCTGACACCACCGATAATGGATGCCGGCATAGAACCGATCACTTCTGCGAACTTCGGGAAGAAGCTTAAGATCACTGCAAAGCATGCAGCAATACGGATGACACGCGGATCATGTACACGGCTTAACTCAAGTACACCGGTATTCTCACCATAAGTTGTATTGGCAGGGCCTCCAAAGAATGCAGAAAATGTTGTTGCAAGTCCATCACCGATCAATGTTCTGTGAAGACCCGGATCTTCGATAAAGTTCTCTCCGACCGTTGCAGAGATCGCAGACATATCACCAATGTGCTCCATCATAGTTGCAAGTGCGATCGGTGCCATAACAAGAACGGCTGTCAGATCAAACTTGCAAAGCTGGAATGGCTGTAAACCAACCCAGTTACTTGCTGCCACTCTGGTAAAGTCAATGATCGCAGAACCATCCGGGTTCGTGATGCCGATCTGGTTCATCACAAATGCCACTGCATAAGAGATCACAACACCAAGCAGGATTGGGATGATCTTAAACATTCCCTTACCCCAGATGTTAAAGACAATGATCGTTACCAGCGCGATCAGTGCGATCAGCCAGTTGGTAGATGCATTTGCCACTGCGGATGGTGCAAGGCTTAAACCGATACAGATAATGATCGGGCCGGTTACAACCGGTGGTAAGAAACGCATGACCTTTTTTACACCAACTAACTTAATGACAAGTGCAAGGATCAGATACAACAGACCTGCTACCACGATACCGCCGCAGGCATATGGTACTTTTTCCGGCTTACTCATATCTGCGAAAATACCGGTATCAAGGCTGGCAACCGTTGCAAATCCACCAAGGAATGCAAAGGATGATCCTAAAAATGCAGGCACCTTTAACTTTGAACACAGATGGAAAAACAAGGTTCCAAGCCCTGCGCAGATCAAAGTTACCTGAATTGACATCGGCTGGCTGTTGACTTCATCTCCGAAATAAGAATTTACAAGCATCGGAACTAAGATCGTTGCTCCAAACATTGCAAACATATGCTGCAAGCCAAGCAGCAGCATCTTTGGTACGCCTAGTGTTCTCGCATCGCGGATCACTCCGTTTTTTTCATTCATAACAATTTCCTTTCTTCTCCTGTTTGTTTATTCCCAGTGCAAACTCCATACTACGTTGCAGCCAGACAATTTGCTGCAACTGACACTGTGCTTACATTGCTAAGATCTCTTCTGCTGCCTGATCTAAATATGGATTGTCCATCTCATAGAATCTGCCCGCATCGGCTGCCTTTGCATATGCCGGATCAAGCGGCATCTTCGCAAGAACCTTGGTGTGAAGCTCTGCTGCTGCCTCATCGATATGGCTCTCACCGAATAACTGGATCTCTTTGCCACAGTCCGGGCACTTCAAGTAACTGTAATTCTCTACAATACCTGCGATCGGGATATTCATGGCATTTGCCATATTGTAAGCCTTCTTCACGATCAACTGTACCAGCTCCTGCGGAGAAGTTACGATCACGATTCCGTCTACCGGAAGTGACTGGAATACAGTAAGCGGAACATCACCGGTTCCCGGCGGCATATCCACGAATAAATAGTCCAGTTCGCCCCATACAACGTCTGTCCAGAACTGCTTGACTGCTCCTGCGATCACCGGGCCTCTCCAGATGACCGGTGCATCCTCATTATCAATCAAAAGATTCACAGACATGATCTTCGTTCCATCCTCTGCAACTGCCGGAAGGATTCCCTGTTCATTTCCGACTGCCTGTCCGTGGATGCCATACATCTTCGGAATAGACGGTCCGGTAATATCTGCGTCGAGGATTCCGACCTTGTAACCTTTTTTGCGCATAGCTGCTGCAAGCGATGCCGTTACGAAGGACTTACCTACACCGCCCTTGCCACTGACTACACCGATCACATGCTTGATCGATGAATATGCATTCAACTGCTCGATCATGCTCTTTGGATCCTTATGTCCTGCACATCCTTCGCAGCTCTCCTTTGAACAGGTGGATGCACCTGCACATGTCTTCTTATCTGCCATTTTTTACCTCTTTCCGTGCACGTTTTTTGCACATTGCGAGTTTGTGTCAAGTGCACGCAGACACAAATCTCGTGTGTGAAAAATTTATTTTTCACGCTAATCTCATTTCTGTGCACGTTTTTGCACACTGTATTACACACAAAAACGGTGTCTGATACACCGCTTTTTCTTTTTGTAGTATACCCCAATTCCCACACTTTTTCAATGGATATCCCCGTACTAAATCAAGTACATGCAGCCTGCCCGTATTCTTGCTTTTTAAGGAGAATGTGCTATCATAGGAATGCACTTATTTTATTAAAAAAATCGAAAAATGTTTCATAAAGGAGTATCTATGTTTACCAATTATCATACACATACCACGCGCTGTCAGCATGCCTATGGCAGTGACCGCGCATATATCGAAGCTGCCATTGCTGCCGGGATTAAGACCCTCGGCTTTTCCGATCACGTTCCGTATCCGTATCCGGACGGATTCGTCTCCGGTGTCCGCATGCATACCGACGAGGTCGGTGAATATATTGAGACCATGCAGCGGTTCAAAAAGGAATACGCGGATGACCTGACGCTTCTTATCGGCTTTGAAGCAGAATATATTGCCTCCCTCTGGGATGACCTCAATGAACTGCTCGCTCCGTATGACTTTGATTATTTTATCCTCGGACAGCACTTCTTATACACGGAGACCTCCGGGCTCTACAGCGGCACA
The DNA here is from genome assembly GCA_902782995.1 of uncultured Lachnospiraceae bacterium. Classification (GTDB taxonomy): domain Bacteria; phylum Bacillota; class Clostridia; order Lachnospirales; family Lachnospiraceae; genus Roseburia_C. The sequence continues at coordinate 6,709 of CACZPJ010000067.1, forward strand.
CCGACAGACCGTGAGGACTATCTTGCAGAATATGTTTCTGAGGTCATTGCAGCATTAAAAACCGGCCGCTTCACCTATCTGGCACACCCGGATCTTTTCAACTATACCGGAAGTGATGAAATTTACCGCAGCCACATGATTCACATATGTGAATCAGCAAAAGAACTCGATATTCCGCTCGAGATCAATTTAAACGGGATCTGGGATCACCGCCACTACCCGTCAAACCGCTTCTTTGCCATCGCAAAGGAGGTCGGCAACACCTTCATCCTTGGCAGGGATGCCCATACACCGGAAGCCTTTGCCGACATGGATACCTTACAAAAGGCAGAGGACTTCATAAAAAAACTCGGCATATCTGTGATCGATACACCGAGACTGCGTAATCCGAAAGCCTGATCAGTCTTCCTCTATTACGTGGATCTCTAAATAATCAAAATCAATGGAGTCCACGAAGTTGTCCTGATAAAAGCGTGCCTTTGCATGCTTTTGAAATTCCCGCACGGTATGATCTAACCAGATCGGCTTGCTTAAGTCAAACTCATAGCAGATCTCATCAAGTGCCTGAAAGATCTTATGTGTCCGCGTTTCGTCGGACACATCCTCCACAACCATATCACGCAGCATGCGGTTATCCTTAAATTCCTTTGCCCATATTCGCATTCCGGCTTCCTCCATTCCCATACATACCATAAAGTGTGCGGTTGCCGCACACTCTGGCATTCCATATATCGATTACATAAAATGCAATCCTAGCTGCGGCGTTGTCTGTTTACTTCATACATCAGAAGGGTTGCAGCGATTGCCGCATTGAGTGACTCGACCTTTCCTTCCATCGGAATGCGGATATAGGTATCTGCCATATCTGCGATCCCATCACTGAGTCCGTTTCCTTCGTTTCCGATCAAAAATCCGGTCGCCGTGTGGTAATCCGGCTCGTCATAAGACATCGTACCACGAAGATGTGCCGCATACAGGTGCACACCTTTTTCCTGTAATTCCCGCAATGTCTGTGGCAGATCATCCGTTACGAAAAACGGGACGCGGTAGATACTGCCCATCGTCGAGCGGATCGTCTTCGGATTAAAGAGATCGACCGTGGTACGGTTCATGATCACTCCACTGATTCCCGCACCTTCTCCGGTCCGGAACATCGTTCCGAGATTGCCCGGATCCTGAATGCTCTCTAAGATCAGAAGGTGTGTCTGATCCCCCTGAAAAAGTTCTTCCTTCGTATACTGCGGGATCTTCACCAGACAGAGGATTCCCTGCGGGGTCTGTGTATCGGAAACGGTCTTATAGACAGAATCTGATAATACTTCATACTGCTTTCCCTCTAATAGTGCCTGATTCTCTGTGGATGCAAGAAAGCTTTCTGAGACATAGACCTGCTGTAACCGGTCTGCCGGAACCTCCGCAAACATCTTTTTTCCTTCCACCACAAAAAGCCCTTGATCTCTCCGGGCTTTTGCTTTTTTCATTAACTGTATGAGATTTTTCACCTGCGCATTTGCTGTGCTTGTTATCATCGTACTTCCTGCCTTTGGCTGATGTTATCCTAACGTGCCAGATTTCTGCAAATCTGATACTCATATTCCGGTATTGACTTGGTCATTGCAAGTGCCTCATCAATATCATGATCTACAAACTCACCATGCTTGTATGCAACCAGACGGTTGGACTTTCCTTCGCATAATAAGTCTACTGCAAGACATCCCATTGTAGATGCATAGACACGATCCTTACAGGTCGGGCTTCCACCACGCTGCATATGTCCTAAGATCGTTGCTCTTGTCTCAACACCGGTTGCTGTCTCGATTCTCTTTGCCATGCTTGAGGAATGACCGATTCCCTCTGCATTGATGATAATATGATGCTGTTTGCCACGCTTTCTGTTCTCGATAATGTTATCGACTAACTTCTGCTCATCATAATCATACTTCTCCGGAAGCAGGATATCCTCTGCTCCATTTGCAATACCTGTCCATAATGCAATATAACCTGCTCCACGACCCATAACCTCGATAATGGAACAACGCTCATGGGAAGTAGAAGTATCACGTACCTTATCGATCGCTTCCATTGCAGTATTGACAGCGGTATCAAAACCGATCGTATAATCGGTACAGGAAATATCTAAATCGATCGTTCCCGGTACACCGATCGTATTGATGCCAAGTGCAGCTAACTTCTGTGCACCCTTAAAGGAACCGTCTCCACCGATTACGATGATTCCGTCGATTCCATACTTTTTGCAGATCTCGGCACCCTTTGCCTGACCTTCCGGTGTTACGAATTCCATACATCTTGCTGTCTGTAAGATCGTACCACCACGCTGTATAATATCGGATACATCCTTTGCTTCCATGTCAACGATCTCTTCCTGAAGCAGGCCAGCGTATCCTCTCTTAATTCCTTTTACCTTTTTTCCCTTAGCGATCGCCTCACGTACCACTGCACGGATCGCAGCGTTCATTCCCGGTGCATCGCCACCACTTGTCAGCACACCGATTGTGTTGATTTCTTTTGCCATTTCTATTACCTCCTATATATAGAGCCTCTATTTATCTAATACCCGTTCATACAATTCACCGATTGTCTTCATTATTTTAATCCCTAGGCAGTTATTTTGCAATGCCTTCCAGTGATTTTTCAACGACTTTTACATTATTTTTACCAATAAACGTATATAGTATTTCTAATAAATCGTCATTTATGCAGACATTCCGGTTATTTCCAAGCCGCTTCATCTGTTTTGTTTCGGACAGATAGATCACAACCGTGTCCTTTCCATCGTAATTATGCATCATTTCTAACAGCTCGGCTTCCTTTTCCTGATATTCCTGCATATTTACAAACTGAAGCCAGAGCTCCTTTTTCGTTGCATCAAACGGTACGATCCGCTCACAGATGATCTTACCGCCGCGGTCTTCCTCGATATTAGCACGTCCTCTGACGAAGATCTTCGCCTCCGGCTCTAAGAGCATATGATACTTCTCATAGTCCTTCGGGAAAATAATGACTTCGACGGTTCCGACAAGATCTTCCACTGTGATAAATGCCATCGGCTTATTTGTCTTGGTATACTTGATGACCTTATCCGTGATCATGCCACCGATCACAACCGTCTCATTATCATGTGCCTTCGTCGCATTTGTCTCTTCATCGAGCACAAAATCGGTTGTCACATGGGACGTATTCTTACGAAGCTTCTCCACATAATTCTCTAACGGATGTCCACTGATATAGATACCAAGCACTTCCTTCTCAAAGCCTAACAGAACTTCCTTCTCGTATTCTTCTACCTCCGGCAGCCGGATCTCAAAGTCCTTTTTGGTATCTTCGGAAGCAAGATCGAATAACGTCATCTGTCCTGCCATCGAAGTTTTTTTCTCATGGTTGATGTTATCAAGCAGGGAACCGTAGATCATCATCTTCTGTCTGCGGTTACCTTCTAAGCCATCGAGTGCTCCCGCCTTGATAAAGTTCTCAATCGTACGCTTATTCACTTCCCGTCCGGACATTCTTGTAATAAAGTCCTTCAGTGTCGTAAATCTGCCGCGCTCCTTCCGCTCTGCCACGATCGCCTCGATCACCGGACGTCCGACGCTCTTGATCGCAGATAAGCCATAACGGATCGAATTGCCGGAAACCGAGAATCCTCCTTCTCCGTAGTTAATGTCCGGCGGAAGGATCTGTATTCCCATCTGCCTGCAGGTATAGATATACTCGGATACCTTCGTCGTATTATCCATCACAGAGGTCATCAGGGCTGCCATGAATTCTACCGGATAGTAGTATTTTAAATACGCCGTCTGATAGGAAACAACCGCATATGCCGCAGCGTGTGACTTGTTAAATGCATACTTGGCAAAGTCTACCATCGAATCGTAGATGCTGTTTGCGACCTTCTCATCAATGCCGTTTGCGACACAGCCCTTAATCCCCTCTTCTTCATTTCCATAGACGAAGTTCTTACGCTCCGCATCGATCACGTACTGCTTCTTTTTACTCATGGCACGGCGGATATTATCTGCCTGTCCCATCGTATATCCCGCAAGGTGCTGTACGATCTGCATAACCTGCTCCTGATAGACGATACATCCATAGGTCGGCTCTAGGATCGGCACGAGCTCCTTACATTCATAGGTGATATTTTTCGCATCATTTTTACCCTTGATATACTTCGGGATAAAGTCCATCGGCCCCGGACGATACAGTGAGATTCCCGCGATCACATCCTCTAAGCTCTGCGGCTTTAACTCCTTCATGAAGTTCTTCATTCCGGCACTTTCTAACTGGAACACACCGTCCGTATGTCCGGTTCCAAGGGAATCTAACACCTGCTTGTCATTATAGTCGATCTGATCCATATTAAGTGTAATGCCCTGGCTCTGCTCTGCCATGCGCACTGCATTCTGGATGACCGTTAAGGTACGCAGTCCTAAAAAGTCCATCTTAAGCAGACCCAGTTCTTCGATCGTTGTCATCGTAAACTGTGTCGTGATCGTTCCGTCGGACGCTCTCGAAAGCGGTACATATTCATCCATCGGCTTCTGGCTGATTACCACACCTGCTGCATGCATGGAGGTATGACGCGGCAGTCCCTCTAACCGCTTTGACATATCGATCAGATTCTTCACCGTCGGATCGGATTCATACATACTGCGAAGCTCCGGATTCATCTTAAGTGCCTTGTCGATCGTGATGTTTAACTCATTCGGAATACTTTTTGCGATCGTATCCACAAAAGCATACGGCAGATCCATGACACGTCCCACATCACGGATGACACCTCTTGCCGCTAATGTACCAAAGGTTACGATCTGCGTTACGCAGTCCTTGCCATACTTGCGTACGACATAGTCAATGACCTCCTGCCGTCTCTCATAACAGAAGTCCACGTCAATATCGGGCATAGATACACGCTCCGGATTTAAGAAACGCTCGAAGATCAGATTGTAACGGATCGGATCGATATTGGTAATCCCGGTCGTATAAGACACCAGACTTCCGGCAGCACTGCCTCGTCCCGGTCCGACCATGATGTCATGCTCTCTTGCATAATGGATAAAATCCCAGACGATCAGAAAATAATCCACATAACCCATGTTTTTGATGACATCTAACTCACTTTGCAGCTTCGGCGTCAGTTCCTCATAGCGGTCCGGGTAACGTTCCTTTAACCCGTCAAAACAGAGCTTATTCAGATACGTCCAGGAATCATATCCGTCCGGCACATCAAAATGCGGCACCTTCGTATTACCGAATTCGATCTCCACATGACAGCGGTCCGCGATCTTTTGTGTATTCTCGATCGCTTCCGGTGCGTATAAAAACAGTTCCCGCATCTGCTCTTCGGACTTCACATAATACTGTCCGCCCTCGTAACGCATACGATCCTCATCGGCTAGCTTTTTCCCGGTCTGCATACAGAGCAGGATATCATGCGGTTCCGCATCCTCTGCATTCGTATAATGGATATCATTCGTCGCAACCAGTTCGATTCCGGTCTCTTTGCTCATCCGGTAGAGCTGCTGGTTTACCGTCTTCTGATCCGGGATTCCGTGATCCTGTAATTCCAAGAAAAAGTTTCCCTTTCCAAAGCAGGCTTCATAACGCAGTGCGATCTCTTTTGCCTCCTCATACATGCCACGCACCAGATGTCTTGGTACTTCACCGGCAAGACAGGCACTCAGGGCGATGATTCCCTCATGGTACTCCTGCAACACTTCCATATCTACACGCGGCTTATAATAAAAGCCATCGACAAAGCCCTTCGATACGATCTTCATCAGATTGCCATAGCCCTTATCATTTTCTGCAAGCAGTACCAGATGATAATAACGATCCTCTCCATGGGACAGCTCCCGGTCAAACCGCGAACCCGGTGCCACATAAACCTCACAGCCTAAGATTGGATTGATTCCGGCTGCCTTTGCCGCCTTGTAAAAATCGATCACACCAAACATGACAGCGTGATCGGTAATGGCTGCTGCATTCATTCCAAGCTCTTTCACCTTCGCCACATATTCACTTATTTTATTTGATCCATCCAAAAGACTATATTCGGTATGGGTATGTAAATGTACAAAAGACATGTTTCTCTTCCTCTCAACTACACTTGCTGTCTATCTTACTTCTTCTGCAATCAGACCTTCACATATTGCCGGAGGGTCTGATACAATAATTCCGGCACGATCGGTTTTGATAAATGGGCATTCATGCCGGCCGCCATACAATCCCTGACATCCTGTTCAAACGCATTTGCTGTCATCGCAATGATCGGGATTGTCCCTGCATCCTTACGGTTGCTGCCACGGATCACCTTCGTTGCCTGGATTCCATCCATGACAGGCATACGGATATCCATCAAAATCGCTGCGTATTCCTCCGGCTTCGCCTGCGTAAAGGCATTCACACACTCCTGTCCGTTTCCTACGACATGAACCTGATAGCCATAGTTTTCCAATATCTTTTTGATGATCTGTGCATTCAATGCATGATCCTCTGCTACCAAAAGCCGTCCGGATGCAGACTGAAAATCTGTCATAGGTGCAGCCTCTTCCTTCGGACGCTTATCTGCGATCTCAAACGGAATAAAAAGGGATACCTCTGTCCCCTTTGAAAGCTCGCTGTGGGTCTCAAGCCGGCAGCCTAAAAACTCTGCCAGATCGTGTACGATCGTCATTCCCAGTCCGGTTCCGCTTGCATTGGTCGAATAATCCATGCTCTCCTGTGAAAATGGTTCATAGATATGATGCAAAAATTCCTTACTCATTCCGATTCCGGTATCCTTTACCTGAACCAGATATTCGGCCCGATGTTCATCCATCTTCAGACACCGGATCAGAAAGGTCACCGTGCCACCCTCCGGTGTAAACTTCACTGCATTCGACAACAGGTTCGTAAGGATCTTGGTAACCTTGATCGCATCCACATAAAACAGAACATTCTCCACATCCTGTTTTATCATCTCAAAATGCACACCTTTTTCTTCTGCGATCACCTGTGCCGAAGATGCTCCTTCTGTAAAAAGCCGGTCGCTCATAATATACTCCCGGTTCATTACCAGCTTGCCATTCTCGATCCTGCTGACATCTAAGGTATCATTGATCAGACTTAAAAGCTGATTGCCGGAGGCATGGATCTTGCCCATATAATCCTTCAGTTCATCCACCTGATCCACATCCATTGCCAGATTCGATAACCCTAAGATCGCACTCATCGGTGTCCGCATGTCATGGCTCATATTGGATAAAAAGTCGGTTTTCGCCTTCATGGCACGCTGGGCTTCATCTAATGCATTCTTTAACTTCTCCCGCTGTGCAACCTCATTTTCAAAGTCCACGGTAATATCCTGCACCGTGCAAAGGATCATCGTCTTATACTGATTCAGATAAGAATAGCTGGAACGCTTTCTTACGATCCGGTGCTTTCTGCCATAGATCGAATAAGAGATCGTATAGATATCCTGCTTTTCTAATGCACGCTTCACTGCATCTAATCCAGCCTCTTCTGCTGCCCTCTTCGGATCACGATCGGCAGAATACTTCAGGAAATAATTTTCCAGTCCCTTGTGATAATCCTCTGCGCGTTCTTGTTCCTCAAAGATCATCGTCGTACCACCATCGATCAATACGGTCGGCTGTCCGGTCTTCGGATGGATCAGCATAACACTTTCGTACTCATGTGTCATCAAAGACTTCGTAATACTCTTCTGCCTTTCATCCTGTGTAACGTCTTTTTCAAAATAATAGACCTCGATCTCACCGGTCTTCGGATTCAGTACTGCATCATAACTTGCCTCTAACCAGTAATCCATGCTGTCATACGGATGACGGATGCTCTTTTTGGTGATTCCCTTTTCAAAGTCAAGTAACATCTGTCCGGTGTTAAAAATCGCTGCATACTGGCTGCGGATCTGCGGCTCCGGAATATGCTGATACATTGCTTCAAACACCTGCTGTGGCGTCTGCTTTGTGAATGCAGACAGGATCTCTTCCTTTTCTGATTCCTGCAGGGTAATACAGTTTTTGGTCAGATTGATCATCGCAGATGCAACCGAAATACTCGATAAGATCCGGCTGAAGCTGACCTGTTCCTCATAGCTTTTCTGCAGCTTTTCCTGCTTGCGGTATTCGAAGGTGACATCTGACAGATAGACGATCACAGACTCACGCTGCTGCCGCTCTGCATCGGTCAGTTCCGGAATAAAATGATAAAATGGATACTTCTCCACACCCTCACTGCGCGCAACATCGGTCAGTCTTTCTACTGCTGCATTGACATAGTAGGTACGCAGGGTATCCTTTGCAAATACAAGTGCACCGGTGGTTGAATTATCACAGATATCCTGATACAGATTAAACTGTGCGGTCACATTTGTAAAAACCGCACGATAGACCACGGCATCCTTTGGCTGCTCCTTTACCGGATAACCGGCAAGATTCACCCAGATCACATCCCCATCCTTACAATAAACACGGTAAGAGATATTGATGGATGTCCACTTTTCCACTGCACGTGTAATTGCATCCTGCACAAATGGGCGATCTGCTTCCAATACCATATGCATCGCATCCTCTGCAATCGCTTTTTCATATTCTTCGCGTGTGAATCCCTGCATCTTCGGGATGCCATCGGTAAACATCAGCGTCTTTAATGGCGTGCCAACCTCATAGAGTGCAACACCACCCGATATGCTGTCTAATATTTCCTCGAAATCAATCTCCATCTGTGATCCCCCTCACTTCTTCCTGCATCAGCAGAGCAGCCGGTATAAGACATGATACAGCTCCGCAACATCGATCGGTTTGGATAAATGAATATTCATTCCTGCCTCCTTCGACCGCTTCATATCTACATCATAGGCATCTGCGGTCATGGCAATGATCGGCACGGTTTTTGCATCCGCACGCTTCATCCGGCGGATTTCCTTCGTTGCCTCGATCCCATTCATCACGGGCATACGGATATCCATTAGCACAGCATCGTAATATCCAATATCGGAAGCTGCAAATGCTTCTACCCCAAGCTGTCCATTCTCGGTAAGAATAACCTCTCCCTGCCTGCTCTCAAGCACTCTTTTCGTAATCTCCGCATTCATCTCATTGTCTTCACAGACCAGAATCCGTTTTCCTGATAAGAAATCCTTCTCATACTCTTTCGGCTTGGCACTGATCCGTTCCCCATGCTCATAGGAAAAGGTAAAATGGATCGTTACACTTGTTCCTTCGCCCTGTCTGCTCTTTACATGGATCTCACCGCCCATACGTTCTACTAAGAGCTTCACAATCGAAAGTCCAAGTCCGGAGCCACCGGCGGCTATGGTCGGGTTCTCCTGTGCAAAGGAATCAAACATATGCTTCTGGAATTCCTCACTCATCCCGATTCCGTTATCTGCTACCACAATATCTGTAGTTACCTGATTCTCTGCAAAAACCGTATTTTCACTGTAAATACAGACCATTCCACCCTCCGGTGTATACTTCACGGCATTCGATAAGAGATTCATCAGTATCTGATTGAGCCTTATCTTATCGGTTATGATGGCACCCTTTTTTGCAATGATATTTTTCCGTTCAAAGGTGATCTGTTTTTCCTCACACAACGGTGTAATGATGTCACAGATATGACGGTTTAACTCCTCTACAAAGTATTTTTCCTGCTTTAAGTCTAACTTATCCTCTTCAATCTTCTTAAAGTCTAAGATATTATTTACCAGCTCCGATAAATACTGACCGGAGGAATCGATCTTCTGTAAATAATCCCGGTACTCCTCATCGCTCTGCTCCTCGGAAAGCGCAAGCTTGGTCATACCGATAATTCCGTTTAACGGAGTCCGGATGTCATGGCTCATACGCGATAAGAATGAGCTTTCCTTCTGCTTTGCCACGATCAGCTCTGCGTTTTTCGCCCGCATCTTTCTCGAATAGACCACAAAGAAAAGTACGATCACCAAAATCGTAGACGCTAACACACTTCCGATCACGACCAGGATCGGATTCTGATAAAACAATACTTCCAGATCCTGCTTGCCCGCTTCCTCCGATGCGGTATTTTGAAACAATCTTTTAATATCCTTATCTGTAATTGCAGAAAGTCCCTTGACTACGATCGACTTTAACACCTGTCCATCATCGGCGTATGCAACACTCAGACTGAGGTTATACTGCATGTCCGGTATCAGGATATACCGCAGGGACAGATACCTTCCCTTCGACTGATAGTAGTAAGACTGATAGGCATTAATATAGGTACAGTCCGCTTCTCCATTAAAAACAGCATCTACGCATTCATCCGTTGTATCATACTCTATGATCTTCACCTGCTCCGCATCCAGCTTCTTTTTTGCCATAGACCCGATATAGGTATTCCGCAGGATCGCTGCCGTGTGGATCTGATCAACGGAAAGATTCCCCTTCGTCACACGGTAAACACTTACCGGTGCTACTTCATCTGTAATACTCGCATTGTACTTGTCTGCAAAAATATAATCCTGCGGCATCTCACAGAGCATCTCTGTCTCGCCCTTTTCAAAGGCTTCTAACGCTTCTGTGTAATTATCATATGGTACAAAGTCAAAGCAAAGCCCTGTCTTTTTGGCAATTTCTTTATAAAGATCCGCCAGCGGTCCGCTGTAATTATCATTCTTATCATAATAGGAGATCGGATACCAGCTTCTTGTGCATGCCACCTTAACAACCGGATGCTCTTTTATATATTCCTTTTCCTGCTTAGACAATACAACATTCTCTTCCTTCAGCGAGCTGTAATACTTCTGCTCTAAGGTCTGTTCCAATTCCGGCTGTTGCTCCTTAATTTCCTCTAATGCATGGTTTAACTCCTCGTAAATATCTGTTTTATCCTTCGGAACTGCAAAGTAATAATCCATCGGGGAAAACTTGGCGATTACACGCTTCTTATCCATATTATAAGAACTGCTGACCACTCTCGCATCAATCGTCCCGTCTGTCAGTGCCTGACTGATCTCATCCTCTGAATCAAAATATGTGATGTCTGCCTGAAAATGATTTTTCTCACACAGAGCAAAGAACTTCTCATTAAAAATACTGTGCTTCAGCAGTCCCACACTGATATGGTCAAAATTCTCATATTCGTTTAATGCATAATCTGTATTATCCGAACGTGTCATCAGACAGGCATAATTTGTCCCCGAAGCATACTCGGAAAAGTTCAGGGTCTTTTTCCGTTTCTCCGTAATGGATACATTGTTCATCAGATCGAGTTTGCCCCGCTCTAACATATCAACTGCATCGGAAAAGTCCACCTGTACGAACTCATACTCCCAGTTCGTATACTGCTTCAATGCCAGCAGGTATTCATAACTGTATCCGCCATATTCTCCTGTCTCTTCATCATAGTCCTGAAATCCCGGTGTGATATAATATCCGACTCTTACCACACGTTTCTCTGTTTCTGTATCGGCTTCTTCTGCGGACACGGTCTTCGTATGCAGCACAGCAAAACATCCTATGACAAGCAACAGCATACCTAACGCTGCAATTATCTGTCTTCCCGGTCTCTTCTCCATTTTTTAGTCCTTCCACGAACCGGCATTCCGATGCCGGACTTCATTTTCTCAATTTGCGCCTAAAATCCTATCTTCATTCTAGTTGAAATCCGCTTTTAGGTCAATGGAAAAGTAACAGGCAAAAAAACTGACAGGAAATATCCTGCCAGCTTTCACCTGTTACTTTTCTATAGATCGTCCCATTTCTTACAATCTCCATCGTAGATCGTCCGGATCTGCCTGCTGCTTAGGCCTTCAACGGGATTGTCCCGATTGACTACTATGGCAATTCCATCCTTTGCAAAAGCCTGTGCTGTAAGAAGCTCACGCTCATAATCCCTTAACTCTCTTGATGAAATCGCAAAGTCACATTCCCCACGGATCGCAGCGGTCAATCCCTGTGAAGAATCTGTGGCTGTCACTTCAATCTCGGCGTCAGGATTATAGGTTTTATAATCACTGGCTAATTTTCCGATGAGTGCTGCCGCAGATGTGGAACCTGTAATGGTAAGCTTTCCCGTCGAACGATCCGAAAGAAAAGTGGATGCGTCATTCACTGACACACAGTTTTCATCTACGATCTGCTGTCCCGCACTTGTTACATAAGAAAGGAAATCCTGCTGCAAAGCACTCAGACTTCCACTGTATGCCAGGTAATACTTTCTGCATAACGGGTATTTTCCCTTCCGGATATTGTCTGCACTTGGCTCCCTTCCGTCTACCTGAATGGTTTTGATCGTATCCTCCGCCAAAGAACTGCTGTATGCAAGATACCCTACTGCGCTTACATCCTCTGCAACAAGCTTTTCTACTTCATCCGTCGAGGTTGCCACTGCATTCACGCCATCCTCTGAAGTCTTTAGCATAGCTTCAAACTCTGCCTTCGTTCCCGATCCATCTTCTCTTGCAATGGCATTCACGGCTCCGAGTGCACTCAGATCCGGCATGTTACTTCCGCTGTTTCCACATGCGGGAAGTATCAGACATGCAATGATCCCGGCAAGTAATACGGCTGTTTTTCTTCTTTTTCTCATTGCGCACCACCTTCTGCAAGCACAGCCTCTGTAAACTGCTGTGCATCTTCTCCAAGCTTTACAAAGCCCGGATTATCCAACGCCTCCTCCGCAATACTTACGCAGTTTTCAGCCGCACGCTCCAGATTATAGAGGATTCCGGAAAAGCAGCCGGTCATACCCGGATCACACTGTTTATTTTTGATCCTGTTTAAATGAGCCTTATTGAACCGCTTTTCTGCCTTATTCATCTGCTTTTTATCCTTGAAAACAAGCTCTGCCTGCTCTTCTTTTCCTTCCTTGACCGCCTCCATTGCCTGCGCTAACAGCTTCATTGTGATCGAAATACAGTCTTCGAGTTCCTCACTTGCGATCTCCGAAAGATTCATGCCATTCTGCTCGATCCGCTCCCAGATCCCGTCTATATCCTGACAGCGGTCTGCAATTCTCTGGATGTTATTCGTCACATAAAGAAGTGCTGCGGTCTGTTCCGACTGCTGTTCCGTCAGATTTCCGCTTGCAAAGAGTCTGGTAATATATTCTGTGATCTCCTCCTGCAGATACTGTACCGTCTCTAAGTCCTCTTTGAACTTTTCATAGGCTGCATAGGACTTACCCAGTTTTAACGCTTCCTTTAATCTTGCGAGCATATCGGTTGCCAGGTCAGCCATATGCTCGAGTTCCTGTGAGATCAGATACATCGCTACTGCCGGCTGATCGATCATCTTATCATCCAGATATTTGACCTCACAGGCTGCCTTGACCTTCTTATCTTCTCCCGAAACAATCGCTGTAACGATTTTTACCATAAGCGGAATCAGTGGCAGCCATACCAGTGTACATACAATGTTAAATGCCGTATGGGCATTTGCGATCTGTCGTGAGATCACATCCACTTCATTGCCCTTCGGAGAAATATACTGTATAAACTTCGTAAATCCCGGGATCAGCCAGATAAAGACAAACGTTCCGGAAATATTAAAAATACTGTGTGCGATTGCCGTACGCTTGGCATTCTTTGACTGACCGATCGATGCAAGCAGTGCCGTGATCGTTGTACCGATATTATCCCCAAGCAGAATCGGGATCGCACCTGCAAGTCCCATCACACTGCTGACGCCATCCGGTCCTGCCTGTGAAGCAAAGTTCTGAAGAACTGCGATCGTAGCCGAAGAGCTCTGGACAACCAGTGTCATAACCGCACCAAGAAGTACTCCTAACACCGGGATAGAGGAAACCTTTGCCATAAGATCTACGAAAATCGCACTTCCTGCCAATGGCTTCATCACGCCGCCCATGATCTCGATACCTTCGAATAACAGTCCAAACGAGAAGATCACCATAGCGATATTTTTCACTTTTTCCTTTTTTCCCGCAAAATTGAGCAAGAAGCCAATAAAGATCAGTGGATAGATATAATTACTGATCTTAAACGCCATAAGCTGTGCCGTCATGGTCGTACCGATATTTGCACCGAAAATAACCGAGATCGCCTGTGGCAGACTCATCAGTCCGGCACTTACAAAGCCAATGACCATAACCGTTGTCGCAGAACTGCTCTGTAAGACTGCGGTAACAAGCGCACCGGCTAAAGCTCCCATAACCGGATTCTTTGTAAGAAATTCCAGAATCTTTTTCATTTTTTCACCGGCAGCCTTCTGCAATGCATCACTCATACTGTTCATTCCATAGAGGAACATTGCCAGTCCGCCGACCAGTCCGAAAATCACCTTCAAATTTTCATTCATTATCCGTTTCTCCCTTTGTGTGATAGTCAAGTTATACTCTTTTATTGATCTTTTCTCTCAACTAAGTGTAACAAAGGGTGCATGCTTCCTCTATCAAGCATTTGTTTAGATACGGTAAAATCTATGTAAAATCGCTTACTTATTCCAGTTCCTTTCTCCAGCTTTCCATCAGACGATCAAGACTCCATGCCGCATTCGCGGGACTCGTAGATGGCATCTTCACCGCTTTTGGCATCTGCTCCCTGTCGCAATACCTGCAATACAGTTCATATGCCTTGCCGCCATTTAGCAGAATCTTCTGTATATCCGCCTGTCCTAATATCCGTTTCATGTCATTTGGAATGACATTGCGGATCGAGCTGTCCGAAGATCCCTTAATCTCACAGGAATCGATGACATCCCATACGGCAAGCTGATGTCTGAGCAAAAGTTCCTGCTTCTGCGTAACCGTAACCGGAATCTCCTCCCGAAAGATCCCCGCTAACATCTTCCAGAAGCGGTTCTGCGGATGCCCGTAGTAAAACTGCTGTTCTCTTGACTTCACCGATGGGAACGAACCAAGGATCAGTATCCTCGAGTGCTTGTCATAAACCGGTGGAAATGTATGTTGAACCTGTATATATTCCATTTGAATTCTCCTTTTTGCTGCTCCATTTAACCATAGATTTTTAAACACTCTGCATCATACGCATTATCTATCTTCTGTCTAACGCATATTATAACACTTCTTTACCAAAACCCGTTGTCCTTTTTCTGTAAAGATGATACACTCATTCTTGGTCTGTAAGACCTGATATGTAAAAATTATATACAATTACTATAATCGTCAAACAGCACAAACATTCTGAATTTGCGACTTATGGAGAATCTTAGATTTTCTTGATGTTCTGTAAACAAATCAGCAATGCAGCAACACGGATGTTGATGCAAGCAAAAAACGGGGCATGGACGCCACGTCTTTTGCGGTTGCGGGCATTGTGTATATGTTGGCAGAACATTTAGAAAATGTTAGATTCGGAATTCGGAGCAGATTCAAATTTTTGTGCTGATTGACGCATATATAACGCAATATTTTTACATATATGTACTCAAACAAAGAATGGAGATTACAATGTTTATTCAATTAAATGGTCAGATATTATATTATGAGAAAAAGGGAGAAGGTTCCCCGATCATCCTAGTACACGGCAACGGTGAATCACACGAGATCTTCGATGTGCTGATCGCGAAGCTGTCAAAGGAACATACCGTATATGCCGTAGACAGCAGAGGACATGGACAGTCTGCCAGTCCAAAGGAATTCCATTATGAGGATATGGCAGAAGACATGGCTGAATTCATCGATGGTCTTCGAATCGAAAAGCCTGCCTTCTATGGCTTCAGCGATGGTGCGATCATCGGACTGCTCCTTGCATCGAAGTATCCGGACAAGCTTTCTGCCCTGATCATAAGCGGAGCAAACCTGCATCCAAAGGACATCAAGCACCGTCTCTACCGCAAGATCAGACGCAGAGTCCACAAGACGCAGGATCCACTCGCAAAGCTTATGCTGACAGAGCCGGACATTCCGCTTGACCAGCTCGCCTTTATCAGCGTTCCGACTCTTGTACTCGCCGGTTCAAAGGACATCGTAAAGCCAAAGGTTACCAAAGCCATTGCGAAAAATATTCCGCATGCAACCTTACAGATTTTAGAAAACGAAACACATGGCAGCTATGTGGAACACAGTGACAAACTCTTTCCGCTGATTCAGGATTTTCTGTCAAAGTCTTATTGAAAATTGCGTGCTGTGTGCTATAATGGTTGAGAACTTATGAGAAATCAAAGGCGTATAGTTTGGAAAATAAGATTTTTCACACATAAGTAATATGCGCAAAAGAATGGAGTATAACATGGAGAATTTAATTATCCCAAAGAATTATAAATCAGAACTGAATCTGCATGATACGCAGATCGCGATCAAGACGGTAAAGGACTTCTTTCAGAATCTTATTTCCTTACGTCTGAACCTGTCCCGTGTTTCCGCACCACTTTTTGTTGATCCGAATTCCGGATTGAACGATAACTTAAATGGTGTTGAGCGTCCGGTTTCTTTTACGATCAAGGAACAGAATGAGCGCAACGCAGAGGTGGTACATTCGCTTGCAAAATGGAAACGTTATGCGCTGAAAAAATACGGTTTTTCGGAAGGTGAAGGAATTTACACCGATATGAATGCCATCCGCCGCGATGAGACAACTGACAATATCCATTCGATCTTCGTTGACCAGTGGGACTGGGAGAAGATCATTAATAAAAAGGATCGTAACATTGACTTTTTAAAGGATACCATCCGTACCGTATACAAATGTCTCCGCAAGACAGAGAAATATATGGCAATCCAGTATGACTACATCGAAGAGATCCTTCCTGCCGATATCTTCTTTATTACCACACAGGAATTAGAGGATATGTTCCCGGAGAGCACTCCAAAGGAACGTGAATATTACATCACAAAGGCAAAGGGAGCTGTCTGCATCTTAAAGATCGGTGATCTCTTAGAGTCAGGTGAGAAGCATGACGGACGTGCACCGGACTATGATGACTGGTCCTTAAATGCTGATATTTTAGTATACTATCCGGTTCTTGATATTGCACTGGAGTTATCTTCCATGGGAATCCGTGTCGATAAGGATGCGCTGTTATCCCAGCTTGAAAAAGCAGGATGCCCGGAGCGTGCGAACCTTCCATTCCAGAAGGCGATCATCGACGGAAAGCTTCCATATACGATCGGTGGTGGAATCGGTCAGTCCCGTATCTGTATGTTCTTCCTTCGTAAGGCACACATCGGTGAGGTTCAGTCCTCTCTCTGGCCGGAAGAAATGGTTACAGAAGCAGAGAAAAACGGAATTCAGTTACTGTAATCCGGTGAATTGCATTTCTACCATATTTGCGATTTGGATCGAAACGGATAAGAGGCTATCAGATATGTTACATATCTGATAGCCTCTTTTATACTGACCGGATGGATTCTTACGGGCAGATCACCCCGGTTGCGATCGACTCCGGCTTCGCCTCTAAGCTGACACAGGTATCCTTAAGCCGCAGGGAAAACGGAATGCTCTTATCCGTACGGTTTAATACCACAACACTGATCTTATCGCCCTTTTGAAATGCTGTTACTTCCAGTTCATCGGTATAACGTGTCACACCGATCCGTACTGCACCCGGTTCGATAAAGTGACTGAAGTGCCAGATGTAGCCTGCAATGTTACTTTCCATAACAACCTTCTTTTTCGTATCAAACAGGAATGGTGCATCGCAGAAATTGCCTACATGATTCGGTCCGCCCTGCTCATCTAACATCAGGTTCCAGTCTAAGAAGGTCTGCATGCCATGATTCAGGTTACCGATCATATCGTGCGCATACTTCTGGGCATTTTTCAGATAATCATCCGCTGCAAACTTGCTATACTCGATACATGCTTCCGATAATAACAGCTTCTTGTCCGGGAAGCGTTCACGGATCATCTGTAAGGCTTCAAAATGATCTCCGCTGTACCAGTGAAAGGCAAGACCTGCTACCATATCTGCCGTCTCTCCGGTGAAAATCGTCTCTGCCCACTCGAGTGCACGTTCCTTATTGTGATCCCAAATATAGATCTCAATATCATCCAGATGATGTGCGACTAACGATGGATACAGATAATCCCGGATAAAGTCTCTTTCCTCCTCAGCGGTATAGACACAGGAATCCCATGTCTGCACAGCCTTTGGCTCATTCTGAACGGTCATCTTTGTCACCTGATAACCCCGGCTTCTATACTCCGCAATATAACGGCAGAGATATTCTGCCCAACGTTTTTTGTATTCTGCCTTTAACTTGCCGCCATGATCCCGCTCTCCGTTTGTCTTCATATAGACCGGCGGGCTCCATGGGGATAACATGATGTCGAGCTTTTCCCCATAGGCAGCCTCTGCTGCATCTAACAACGGAAGGATATATTTTTCTACCCTCTGGAATGAAAAATTCTGAAATGTCTCATCGGCTTCATCCGGATCTGCTTCATAGTGTTCTAAAGAGAAATCACAGCTGTCGATTGGAATCCGCACCAGACTGTAGCGCATTTCATCCTTTCCAAAGTAAGTCTCTACCATCTTTTTCTTCTGCGTATCATCTAAGAGTGAATAGATATATCCGGCAGAATCCGTAACAGCTCCACCGAAGCCTTCCATCTTCTGTTTTGTGATCTGCGGATATAAGTTCACGAGCTGATTCTCTTCTCCCTTATCATCCGCAAAAAAATGATGCTCCTCTGTTGTCTCTTTTTTATGGTCTTTATAAGTTGTCGTATAATAAGTCAGTTCCATAGTATCTGTATCCTCCTTATCGTTCTCTCGTCCGGTATTCCTTCGGGGACATTCCCTTGATCTTTTTGAATACCTTCGAGAAATATTTTTCATCGTTAAATCCGACCTTGTATGCGATCTCATAATTTTTCAAAAAGTTCTGTTCCAGGTAACAGCAAGCCCTGTCCACACGGATCTGGTTTAAGTAGTCGGTGAATCCACATTTTAACGTCTGGTTCATCAACGTGGACAAATATCCGGTGGAAATCTGCAAATACTCTGCCACATCTGACAGCGTAAGGTTTTTCGCATAATTTTCCTTCATATATTCCCGTGCTTCAGTGACTAATGGATTCTCCTTTCCCTTTGCGGCACTTTCGGTCTGTTCTTCTTCGTGTGGTTCTTCCTTACCGATATATTCATCTGCAAGATCATTTAACAGGGTAAGAATATCGGCTGCACGAACCGGCTTTAGCAGATACTCCTTTGCTCCGAACTTGATTGCCTTTTGTGCGTAGCTGAATTCATCGTATCCACTTAAGATAACCGTGATCGGCTTGATCCCTGCCTTTGCTGCCTCACGCATGACATCAAGTCCCGACTTGATCGGCATCTGCACGTCTAAGATCATCATATCCGGCTGCTTTTCATAGATCACATCTAATGCTTCCTGCCCATTTTCTGCTTCGTAAATCTTACTGAAACGGTCTGTGTGAAGCCTCAGAAATTTTGCAACACCTTTACATATCACATCTTCATCATCTGCGATCAGTAATTTGATTCCCATTACTCTCCCTCCTCAAACGGAATTTCCAATATTACAGTTGTTCCTTCGCCAACTACACTGTTGATCGTCAGGTTATACTGTTCGTGGTACTTCAGTTGAAGCCGCTCTCTGATATTTTTAATGGCATATCGTCCAATTCTCTGCTTCGAATAATTCACCGGTTCACTTTCCCACAGGGCATCGATCTGCTCCTGTTTCATACCGACTCCGGTATCCCTGATCTCGAAGCGGATATGTTCCCCGACACGCTCTCCTGTAATCGTAAGCTGACATGGCTTGCTGACATTTTCAAAGCCATGTACGATCGCATTTTCTACAAACGGCTGGATAATCAGCTTCGGTATCTTTGCTTCCTTGATCTCATCTGCAATATACAGCTCATAATTCAGCTTTCTTGGGAAACGCATCTTCTGTATCTTTAAGTATTCCCGTACTAACTGGAATTCTTTTTCTACGGTAATGATGCTCTGTCCCTGATTTAAGGTAAGCCGGAACAGGGACGATAATGATAAGATGCTTTCTGCGATCTCGTCATTGCCTGCCTCGGTTGCCTGCCAGTACAAAGAATCTAAGGTATTGTATAAAAAGTGTGGATTGATCTGTGCCTGCAAGGCTGCAAGCTCGCTTTCCTTTTCGGATAATGTGATCACATAATTCTCATCGATCAGCTTTTTGATCTCTCCGACCATCTCATTAAAGCACTTTGCCACCTGGCCGATCTCATCATCGGTATCCACTTCAAGCCGCTGCTCAAAGTCTCCGGTTGAAAAGTTCGTAATGGCTGCGCTGACCTTACGCAATGGTCCGGTTACCATGTTAGAGATGATCACCAGAAGCGGGAACATGCCGGCTAACAGAACGACCAGGAAAACCAGTGGGGAAAGTACCACGCTCCGGATCTGTGCCTGCATCTGCTGCTTCGGTATTACCTTACAGACGATCGCCCCGTCCTTACTTAGCTGGGTACAGATCACCTCATAATTTTTCCAGAGGAAATCTCCTTCCCGTTCCCTGTAATCCTGTGTCCGGAACTTCTCGTCTGTCAGATAGGTTTTCAATTCGTCATCGATCGTTCCAGCCGTTACCAGTTCCCCGGTATGCGGATCAACTACGATTGCCGCTCCATCTTCCTTGATCATATTTGTCATCAGATCTTCGAACTTGCTCTTTGCTACACCGATCACGATAAAGCCAAGTCTTTTTTTCCGGGACAGATCATAGATCTCCCTGCATAGGACTACCTTGTCGGAAAAGTTCGCAAGATATGGTCCACCACCACCGGCATCTACACTCTTCCAGATCATTCCGAGCCTTGACTTTACGGTTTCCTGATAGATCTCTGTCTGTTGGATGTCCTCTACGGTAGAAAGGTTCACACTGCCATCCATGCCCTTCAGGTATGGACGGATTCCATTTTCCGGATAGATGGCAATGGTCTTGATCTCTCCACGCATGGAGATCATATCCTGTACAACCTCCATCGGTCCGTTGTTCTGCCACAGTCTTGCATCAATATTATATCGTTCTACATTGCGTGCACTTAACAGGCTGCGGATCTCCTGATTGATACAGATATAGGTCGTATAGTCCTTTACATCCGACTGAAGCAGGCTGATATTCTCCGCTAACGATTCCACATTGGCACGATTGCTTTCTAACTGGTCATTGCTTACCTGTTTATAATTATGTACCATGATGATGCCGCAGATCAAAAGCAGCACAGGGGTAATCGTTGCATATGCATAAATAATTAACTTTACCTTTACACTACGACCGTTCAGCCACTTTCTGATCCGCTTCATCCCTATGTACTCCTTATCCCTTTACTGCTCCCATTGCAACACCCTTGGTGATATGTTTATTCAGAAGAATATAAACAATAACTGCCGGTGCTGCGGTCAATGCCATAACTGCAAACTGGACTGCATAATTGGAAGAATACTCACCGGTGAATTCGAGTACGGAGAACGGAAGTGTTTTCCATTTGTCCGAGCTTAAGTAAGTACTTGCCATCATAAATTCATTCCAGTTATTTAAAAATGTCATGATTGCTACCGTTGCAATCGATGATTTTAACATTGGTGTAATGATCTGGAATAAGATACGGTAGATTCCGCATCCATCCATGACTGCTGCTTCCTCTAACTCTACCGGGATGGATTCCATAAAGCTTGTCATTAAGAATAATCCCTGCGGAAGTGAAAATGCAACATATGGAATTAACAGTGCCCAGATCGTATCGGTCATTCCTAACTGACTGTAGATCTTATAGTTCGGAAGTAAGGTTGCATGGATCGGGATCATAAGTCCCATTAACAGCAATGTCTTTACAAAGGTACTCAACTTCCATCTCATCCTACGACATGCAAATGCAGACATGATCGATACGATGATTACTAATAAAACCGCAAGTCCATTGATCAGAATACTGTTTTTCAGATACCAGAGGAAGTTACCGTCTACAAATGCCTTAACGTAATTGCCCCACTGGATCTTCTTTGGCAGGATCAAAAGTCCGTTGGTAAACATTTCAGAGCTGCTTGCCAGTGAAAAGTCTAACAGCCAGACTAATGGAAATATCTGTATGATTGCAACTATAATCAGTATAACATACAGTACTGGCCTGGACATCTTCTTTTTCTTCTTCTTCGTTCCAATCTGTTCCATATTATGCTACCCCCTTTACTTTCACTTTGGCATCCCGGTCTTCAAAGATCTTATTTAAGATAACCGTTACTAACAGACAGATGATAATGAATACAACGCCGATCGCATTTCCATATCCATACTTATATGCTTTAAATGCCTGCTGATACAGATAGTTGGCTGCGAACTGTGTGCTGTTTCCCGGTCCGCCGTTTGTCAACAGATATACCGTTTCCATCTGCTTTAATGCGGAGATAACTGCCATGGTTACGTTTACCTGAATTACCGGCTTCATCTGTGGTAAGGTGATCTTTAAAAAGGTCTGTACCTGCGTTGCTCCGTCGATTGCGGCTGCTTCATATAAAACCGGATCGATATTTTTGATACCGGTGTAGTAGATCAACAGACCCCAGCCAAATCCGTGCCAGATCAGGACGATCAAAACTGCCCAGATCGCATTGTCGTAACTGAACCAGTTGATGTCACCCTTTCCGCCAAAGGCTTTGATGATGTTATTGAGTAAGCCAAAGTCCGGATTGTAAATGAATTTCCAAAGGTATGCGATAACTGCAACTGAAATTACATTCGGAATAAAATATACGCAACGGAAGAAGTGTTCTCCCTTGCCACCGATCTTATCTAATACCGCTGCAACGATGATCGCTAACGGATGCTGGATCAGGATAAATCCAAGTGCTAAGAGCAGTGAGTTGCGGAGTGATGTTCCAAACGCTGCATCATGGAACAGATTCTTGTAATTCTCCCACCCGATAAATTGATAGGATCCCATTCCTGAGTAGTTGGTGAATCCGTAGTAAACACTTAAGCAGATCGGAGCCAGTATTGCAAATATGAATAAGAACAATCCCGGCAGCACCAGACTCAGAATAACCCATTTGTTACTGTAAAGTTTTTTCATTGTATTTCCCTCCCTATAGATTTTTCTTTATGAAAATTATAGCAACGAAAAGATGCGCTTTACAGATACCAGTCTTTAGAAAAGGTGTAATATTTTCAGGTATTATTTTCCACTTTTTCTGCCTCATTTTTCCTTTATAAATGGGGAAAGCCGCAGATTTCTCTGCGGCTTCTATTAGGGGATGTAATCAAAAGAATTTGAAGGATTACCTTATTTAGTTAGGGGTTGATTTACTGACATGCACTTCCAATGGCTGCCAGGAAATCATCTACACTCATGCTTCCGTTTGAAACACTCTGGATCTCACTCTCGATGCTGGTCTTGAATGCGGATGGTCCACAGTCATTGATCGGAGTTCCGGAAACACTTGTTGCATTATTCACTGCATCTACAAACTGCATCTGTAATTCGGTTTCATCGCCTGTCATGTATGCGGTCTGATCCTGAGCGGACATTCCTACACCATTCTGCCATCCATATTTGGAAAGCTTATCCGGCTGATACATATAATTTAAGAATTTGATTGCTTCGTCTTTATGTTCGGAAGATTCGGATACACCGTATCCACCACCATTCCATGCTGCAATATCTGTTGCAGTTCCTTTGCCGCCGTCAACAACCGGCATTGTAAATACACGGATATTCATTCTGATATCCTGTTCGATATCTTCGTTCAGTGCCATGGATGCGTCCCAGCTTCCCATGTAGTACATTGCTGCCTGTCCGTTGATAAAGAGGTTCTGTGCAGTTGCATAATCCAGGGAATCATATCCATTCTGGAATAAACCTGCATTCTGAATCGTTCCTGCTAACTCTAAGAGTTCATCAGAAGTGGTAGGAACCTTCCAGCCATTATCTTCAAACATTTTCTGGTTATAATAGAATCCGGCAACGTCTGTATTTCTCGGAAGTCCGTAGAGCTTTCCGTCTTTCTTAAAGCCTTCGAGTGAACCGGATACAAATCCATAATCTGCATAATCATCTTCGTTTAACTCTGCAAGTACACCTGCGTCTAATACTTCATCTAAGAATGCCGGCTGTCCCCAGATACTTACGATGTCCGGAAGACCTTCCATCGAATATGCCTTGAACTTTGTCTTATATGCTTCTTCGTCAAGTGCTTCTACTTCGATCTTGACATTTGGATTCTCATTCATATATTCCTGGATGATTGTCTGCTCAACCAGTCCCTGTCCATTTTTACGATCCGGCAGGTTTGAGAATACCTTTAATGTGATCTCCTCGCCATCGGAGCTTCCCGCATCCGAACTTCCTGCATCAGCAGTTGTGCTTCCTTCTGCCGCATCTGAATTTGCATTCGCATCTGACTTTGTATTACTGTTGCCCCCGCATCCTGCAAGCATGGTCGTTGCCATTGCTGCTGTCAATAATACTGATACAATTTTTTCCTCATACTTCATACCTCCTTGTTTCAAATGTCTCGCTTCATTTGATGAACTTATTCTACCATCCCGCTTTTCCAAAAAATAGTAATCAAATTTTCAAAAAAGTGTAAATTTTTAAGATATGAATAAAAAATGGAGTGTGAAAACGAATCTTCACACTCCATGCAAAAGCCTTCTTACAAATGTATTTATTTTTCTCTGATCACATCCTGCATATCGTAGAGTCCGGCTGCCTTTCCTTTTAAGAACTTCGCTGCCTCTACCGCACCCTTTCCGAATACTGCCTTAGAATATGCGGTATGCTTGAACTCGATCACTTCGTCGGTTCCTGCGAAAATGATCTCATGCTCACCAACGATCGTTCCGCCACGGACTGCGGAAATGCCGATCTCGTTCTTTTCACGTTTTTTGCGCTCCTGGCTTCTGTCATACTTGTACTCGTATGCCTGATCCATGGCATCGTTCATCACATCTGCCAGTGCAAGTGCCGTTCCGCTTGGTGCATCTAACTTCTGGTTATGATGTTTTTCCACGATCTCAATGTCAAAACCTGCCGGAGCAAATACCTTGACTGCCTGTTTTAAAATATCCATTAAGGTATTGATACCAAGTGACATGTTCGCAGACTTTAACACTGCGGTTGTCTTGCTTAACTCCTGTACCTTTGCTAACTGCTCTTCGGATAATCCGGTCGTACATAAAACAACCGGCAGCTTCGTCTTTGCACAGTGGTCGATCAGTCCGTCCATTGCATTTGCATTGGAAAAGTCAATGATCACATCTGCTTCTACATCACAGTCTCCGATCGCTTTAAAAACCGGATAATCATTTTTTACCGCATCATATGTATCGATACCGGCTACAATCTGAGCTTCTGCATCTTCTTTTACGATACCGCTGATCATCTGACCCATTTTACCATTGCAGCCATGCATAATTATTCTTGTCATTTTCTTCCTCCTATGCTGCTTTTATGCAAGCTTTAAGCCATATGCTTTCATTGCCTCAGCAAGCTTTGCTGCATTCTCTTCACTCATATCACAAAGTGGTGCACGTAAGCTTCCGACATTCATACCCATCAGGTTTAATGCCTTCTTAACCGGGATCGGGTTCACCTCTGAGAATAATGCATCGATCAGCGGAAGTGCCTCAAACTGAAGCTTTCTTGCTGTCTCAATATCACCTGCAAAATAGCTTGCGCACATATCATGTACCTTCTGTGGTGCAACGTTTGACCATACGGAAATGACACCCTTTGCTCCGATCGACATCAACGGAAGTACCAGTCCGTCCTCACCGGAATACAGATCTAACTTACCATCTGTTAAGCTCATGGTCTTAGATGCCTGTGCCAGATTACCGGTTGCTTCCTTTAATCCAACGATATTCTCCTGTGTCTTTACTAAGGTTGCAACGGTCTCCGGAAGCAGATTACATCCGGTTCTGCTCGGTACATTATAAAGGATCATCGGAATGTCAACTGCTTCCGCGATCATGGAATAATGCTTGATCAGTCCCGGCTGTGTTGCCTTGTTGTAATATGGTGTTACTAAAAGTACACCGTCCACGCCTGCCTTTTTTGCTTCTGCGGTCAGGTGGATTGCCTCTGCCGTGCTGTTAGAACCTGTACCTGCAACAACCGGGATACGATGCCTGGTAAATTCTACTGCGGACTGGATCACCTTCTGATGCTCCTCGGTTGATAAGGTAGAACTCTCACCCGTTGTACCTGCGATGATAATACAGTCTGTGCCGTTGTTCACCTGATAATCAATTAACTCCTCTAACTTCTGGTAATTGACCTCGTTATTCTCCTTCATTGGTGTAACGATCGCAACACCTGCGCCTTCAAAAATTGCCATGATTTTACCTCCAGCTTTCTCTTATTATTGTATTATCGTTCCATAAAATGTGCATCTTTAATGGTTTACAAATGAAAAGACCGGCACTCGCGCCGGTCTAATAACTCATTGTATGATTGTTATCAAAGATAGCGCCCCATCTGTTACAGATGACAGTCATAAGCCTCTTAAACTCATGCCCAAGAAATCATCCGGCAGGCGGAAAACTTCTTTCGGCGTTCTTCCCTTCCCCTTATCTTCTTCTGTCCTGTCACATCCGATAAGGTACTCATAAAGCACGCAACCTCTATCATTTATGAAATTCTATGTCCAATATAGCACCCAGTCTCTCTTATGTCAACACGTAATCTGCTTCTCGGCTGTGATATTATATATTTCATCCGCGTATGTGCGAACCGAATCCTCTAATACTCTTCCGGTCATAATGATCTCTGTCTCATCGGTCTTTGATAAGAGCACGGCTTCGAGCTCCTCCGATGTGATGACACCATTATCGATCAGACCAAGCACCTCATCTAATATCAGGACATTGCATTCGCCTGTCACTAATACCTTCTTTGAGAAATTCAGTCCATTCTTCATGTTCATCTTCTCTTCGTCTTTTTCTTCTTCTGATAATTCTTCATAATAGCCTTCCGATTTTTCGAAACGGAAGATCTTGATCTCCGGTTCAAGACGCTGCAAAAAGTCCATGCTGTGATCGCCTTTTCCCTTTAAAAACTGTATTACAAACACCGTTTTACCTTCTCCGGCTGCACGCAGGGCACTGCCCATCGCTGCCATGGATTTCCCACGACCATCGCCGTAATATATCTGTACGGAACCTTTTCCCATAATTACCCCTTTATACCTGTGGCATCCTTTCTTTGTATTTCAATGTTTTTATACCAGATTTTTCTAAAATACCACATATGATACAAAAAAGCAACTTTTTGCATAATTCCTTAATCCAGAAAATCAATTTTGCTAACGGACACCTCATATGCCGTCCGCTTTTCGATCTCTTCTTCACTCAGCTTTTTTACATACTCACGGCTCTGTATCCTTCCCCAGATCTGCACATGACCGCCAACCTCGAAGCCGGACGCGAATCTTGCATTTCTTCCCCAGCAGATACATGGAATATAATCGGACTTCCCATAGGAACGGTTGACTGCGATCAGAAGATCCGCGATCTCTCTTCCAAGCGGTGTCTTCCGGTAAATCGGTTCCTTGCAGATATAACCGTCCAAAAAGATCTGGTTACTCTTTAGATCCTCTTCGTCCCCTTCCACGAACTCAATTTCCCGTACAAAAACAGACAGCACCAGACGGTTCTTGCTCTCCTCGTGTCTGTTATAGGAACGGAACTGACCGGTTACATACACCTTCTGTCCGATACAGCTTGTGCTTGTATCCACAAGACGTTCTGAGATCATAAGTGGTATGTAATCATCATAATTGCTCAGACGGCTGACCGCGACTTCTACCATATAAAAGCCCTCACCATAGACCTCGTGACTGAATGTGAAATCCGAAATGATCTCACCTACAATAGATACCTGATTGTTTTCAAATACTTTATCTGCCATGAATGTTCTCCCTTCCTCTGTATATATCGATGGCATATCGATTCATTTTGTGCTTTTACAATGTATTCCGGATACATGTTTTTTAGAACTTTCTTACCTTACCATTCCCCTTCCGCTGAAACTTCGCATAATCTGTCGATAACGTAAGCTGGTTTTTCTCTTATAAGGATTATTTCTTTATAAAAA
>CACZPJ010000068.1 GCA_902782995.1 uncultured Lachnospiraceae bacterium
ATAAATAGGTTTGGCCAGACGCATTCCGGGCTTTAAGTCACATGTCTTAACAAATTGCATCCCAGTCACCTCCTAAAAAAATCTAATTATAGTATAGCACAACACGCTTTCTATGTCACGATATAGATATAGAAGACACAGCCGAATTTGCAGATGAAACAGGCTACAGTTCACGAGCGCGATTCGCAAAACGCCCCTGCGGGGCTTCTCCGTAGCTGCGCTACTGTTTTTGCTCATAAGAATGTGCTCCCTTCATCAAGCAACAAACAGATTCCCTTGCATGCGAGCATGCAGGTTATCTGTTTATTACTTGATGTGTGAACTGTAGGCGGGGTTTGACGAGTGAAGGACAACATGCTAGTATGAGACAGACAGGATTTATCATACAACGGAAATGGAGATTTACATAGAGATGAAACAGGGATTCCATCGCATCAAACAGGCAGTTGCATGTCTGCTTTGTTTTATTTTTACCGTATCAGCAACGGTCTATGGCGAGACGACGCAGGAGAAACTCGATCAGGCATCTTCGGAGATCGACAGGCTGAACCGTGAAAAAGAGGAAAAGCAGGGAGAATTGTCTGATATCAAGAATTATAAGACGGGACTGAGCGGAGAACTGGCGGGACTAAACGACGAGTTACAGCAGATCAGTGATTCCTTAGATGAATTGCAGCAGCAGATCGATGCGCAGAATGAAAATATCAGCAATAAGGAAGCGGAGATCAAAAAACAGCAGAAAAAGTGCAACAAGCAGTATGAAGATATGAAAAAACGGATTCAGTACAGTTATGAGCACAGCCAGGAATCCATGCTTTCGATTCTGTTTCAGGCAGAGTCCTTTTCAGACTTTTTAAACCGGACGGAATACGTGCAGGCGATCACGGAATACGACCGCAATATGTTAGACGAATATCAGAATACGCTTGCAACCATTAAGCAGGAAAAGGAAAACCTGGTGGCTGAGAGGGAAAAACTGACGGACTTACAAGGGCAGATGCAGGAAAAGGAAGATCAGGTGCAGACGCTTGTAAGTGAGAAGCAGGAGAAGATCAAAAAGGCAGAACAGGAGATCTCCGATGCCGAAGCAGCAATCTCAGACTACAATGCCCAGATCGAGAAGCAGCAGGCATATGAAGATGAATTAGAGCAGCAGAAGGCAAAAGAGGATGCTGCCCGTCTTGCAGAGATCCGCAGACAGGAAGAAGCGGAAAAGGCAAAGATCGCCCAGACGACAGTAAAGCCGGCTGCCGGCGATGAGGCACTGCTTGCAGCACTGATCGAATGTGAAGCGGGTGGTGAGAGCTATGACGGAATGCTTGCGGTAGGAAGTGTTGTCCTAAACCGTGTGGCAAGCGGCAGCTTCCCGAATTCCGTGGTAGGTGTCATCTACCAGAGCGGGCAGTTTTCACCGGTCGCAAGCGGACGTTTTGCAAATGTACTTGCAAAGGGAGCGGGATCAGCAAGCGTGCAGGCAGCCAAAGAAGTGTTAGGCGGTAAGCGTACGATCAATGCGCTGTACTTCCGTAGGAATACGGGACTGATCGAGGGCACGGTGATCGGAAGCCATGTTTTTTATTAAAAGCCGGGTATCAAAATAAAAGTTTGCGGAACCTGTTAATAAGAAGACTTCCCCCGGGTGCTTTTTCGGGGGAAGTGAAAAATAAAATCGGTTTTGCACAAATTCACAGAAAAATCAAAGATATTCGCAAGATTCTTGTTGCAAAAAGAGGATGAATATGGTAACATTAAGTCATCGCAAAGAGCCAGAGATGGCGTTCTTTTATTTTTTTTACAAAAGATTGTTAAAAAATTAACACATGTAAAAAACAAATCTATTTTAAGAAGGAGACGAGACAATGGCAAAGAAAGTTGTTTTAGCTGGCGCATGCCGTACAGCAATCGGAAAAATGGGTGGAGCATTAAGCAATACTCCAGCAGCAGATTTAGGCGCAATCGTAATCAAAGAAGCATTAAACAGAGCTGGTGTAGCACCAGAACTTGTTGATGAAGTAAAGATGGGTTGTGTTATCCAGGCTGCACAGGGACAGAACGTTGCACGTCAGGCTTCCATTAAGGCTGGTTTACCAATCGAAGTTCCAGCAATCACACTGAACGTTGTATGTGGATCAGGTCTGAAATGTGTCAATGACGCAGCTACAATGATCATGGCTGGTGAAGCTGATATCGTAGTTGCAGGTGGTATGGAAAATATGTCCATGGCTCCATATGCTATGACAAAAGCTCGTTTTGGATATCGTATGAACAATGCAACAATCATCGATACAATGGTAAATGATGCATTAACAGATGCTTTCAATCATTACCACATGATGATCACAGCAGAGAACGTATGTGATAAATATGGCATTACAAGAGAAGAGTTAGACGAGTTCTCAGCAAACAGCCAGCAGAAATGTGAGAAGGCAATCGCTGAAGGCAAGTTCAAGGATGAGATCGTTCCGGTACCTGTTAAGGTTAAGAAAGAGATCGTTGACTTCGTAACAGACGAAGGTCCTCGTCCAGGAACAACAGCAGAGTCCTTAAGCAAATTAAGATGCTGTTCCGGTAAGGAAGGCGGCTTAGTAACAGCAGGTAACGCTTCTGGTATCAACGATGGTGCAGCAGCAGTTGTTGTTATGAGCGAAGAGAAAGCAAAAGAGCTTGGCGTTACACCAATGGCTACATGGGTAGCTGGAGCACTTGGCGGAGTTGAGCCAGAGATCATGGGTGTTGGACCGGTTGCTTCTACAAAGAAAGTATTAGCTAAGACAGGTCTTTCTATCGACGATATGGACTTAATCGAAGCAAACGAAGCTTTCGCAGCACAGTCTATCGCAGTTGCAAGAGATCTGAAGTTCGATATGTCTAAGGTTAACGTAAATGGTGGTGCAATCGCACTTGGACATCCGGTTGGAGCATCTGGATGCCGTATCTTAGTAACATTATTACATGAGATGCAGAAATCAAATGCTAAGAGAGGTCTTGCTACACTGTGTATCGGTGGAGGAATGGGCTGCTCTACAATCGTAGAGAGAGACTAATTTGTTTCTTAATCATAATACCCGGGAAGCATATGTTTCTCGGGTCTTATGGGTTTAAAATATTACATATTTTATTTAAGGAGGACTATCATGAAGGTAGGCGTTATTGGAGCAGGAACAATGGGACAGGGTATTGCAAAAGCATTTGCCCAGGTTGACGGATATGAAGTTGCACTTTGCGACATCAAGCAGGAGTGGGCTGAAGGCGGAAAAGATAAGATCGCTAAAGGCTATGCAAGATTAGTAGAAAAAGGAAAGATGACACAGGAGAAGGTTGACGGAATCCTTGCAAACATCACACCAGGTTTAAAAGAAGACCTTTGCAAAGATTGTGACCTTATCGTTGAGGCTGCTTTCGAGAACATGGAAGTAAAAAAGACTACATTTGCTGAGTTAGACAAGATCGCTAAGCCAGAATGTATCTTCGCTTCTAATACATCCAGTCTTTCTATCACAGAGATCGGAAACGGACTTACACGTCCAATGATCGGTATGCACTTCTTCAATCCTGCAGACCGTATGAAGTTAGTAGAAGTTATCGCAGGTGTAAACACACCGGCTGAGACTGTAGATGCTATCAAGAAGATCTCAGAAGAGATCGGCAAGACACCGGTACAGGTAAATGAAGCTGCCGGATTCGTTGTAAACCGTATCTTAATCCCAATGATCAACGAAGCTGCTTTCATTAAGATGGAAGGTGTATCTGATATCGCTGGTATCGATGCTGCTATGAAGCTTGGTGCTAATCATCCAATGGGACCTTTAGAGTTAGGAGATTTCATCGGTCTTGATATCTGCCTTGCAATCATGGACGTACTTTACAATGAGACAGGCGACAGCAAATATCGTGCATGTCCATTAATCCGTAAGATGGTACGTGGTGGAAACCTTGGTGCTAAGAGCGGAAAAGGATTCTATGTATACAATGCAGACCGTACAAAGACACCGGTTGATGCTCAGTAATTCCAATATTTAATAAAAAATAGTAAACATAAAGGAGTGTAAATCATGGATTTTTCTTTAGATAAGAAACATGAAATGGCGAGATCTTTATTCAAAGAGTTCGCTGAGAATGAAGTAAAACCTCTGGCTCAGGAAGTTGATGAGACAGAAGTATTCCCACAGGGAACTGTTGATAAAATGGCAAAATATGGTTTCATGGGAATTCCTGTACCAAAGGAGTACGGCGGACAGGGCTGTGATCCTCTTACATATGCTATGTGCGTAGAAGAGTTATCAAAGGTTTGTGGTACAACAGGTGTTATCGTTTCTGCACATACATCTCTTTGTATCGATCCGATCATGACATACGGTAGCGAAGAGCAGAAACAGAAATATGTTGTTCCGCTTGCAAAGGGCGAGAAGCTTGGTGCGTTCGGTTTAACTGAGCCAGGTGCTGGTACAGATGCACAGGGTTGTCAGACAAAGGCTGTTTTAGACGGTGACAACTGGGTATTAAACGGATCTAAGTGCTTTATCACAAATGGTAAAGTTGCAGACGTTTATATCGTAATCGCTATCACAAGCATTACAGAGGATAAGAGAGGAAGAAAGAAAAAGAACTTTTCCGCATTTATCGTAGAGAAGGGAGATCCGGGATTCTCCTTCGGAACAAAAGAAAAGAAGATGGGTATCCGTGGTTCATCTACATACGAGTTAATCTTCGAGGACTGCGTAATTCCGAAGGATCGTCTGTTAGGACCGGAAGGAAAAGGATTCCCAATCGCTATGCACACCTTAGACGGTGGACGTATTGGTATTGCTGCTCAGGCACTTGGTATTGCAGAAGGTGCATTAGAGAGAACAATCGCTTATACAAAAGAGAGAAAACAGTTCGGCAGAACAATCGCTCAGCAGCAGAATACACAGTTCAAGCTTGCTGATATGGCTGCAAGAGTTGAAGCTGCCCAGATGTTAGTATATAAGGCTGCTATGGCTAAGGCTACACAGAAGGTATATTCTGTAGAGGCTGCTAAGGCAAAATTATTCGCTGCAGAGACTGCAATGGCTGTAACAACAGAGTGTGTTCAGTTATTCGGTGGATATGGATACATCAGAGAGTACGATGTAGAGCGTATGATGCGTGATGCAAAGATCACAGAGATCTACGAGGGTACAAGCGAAGTTCAGAGAATGGTAATCTCGGGAGCATTACTGAGATAATTAAACTTCGCTCGCGAGTTCAGAGAATGGTTATTTCAGGAGCACTGTTAAGATAATCAAACTTCGCTCGCGAAGTTCAGAGAATGGTAATCTCAGGAGCATTACTGAGATAATTTCCACAAACAAAAATATAAAATAAGGAGTGACAATACCGTGAAAATAGTTGTATGTGTAAAACAGGTACCAGATACAAAAGGCGGAGTTAAGTTTAATCCAGACGGTACTTTGAATAGAGCTGCAATGCTTACAATCATGAACCCGGATGATAAAGCCGGATTAGAGGCAGCACTTAGATTAAAAGATCAGTACGGTGCAGAAGTAACTGTACTTACAATGGGACTTCCAAAGGCAGATGAAGTTCTTCGTGAAGCAATGGCAATGGGTGCTGACAAGGGAATCCTTGTAACAGACAGAGTTTTAGGTGGAGCTGATACATGGGCTACTTCTACAACAATCGCCGGAGCAATCAGAAACCTTGACTATGATCTGATCATCACAGGCCGTCAGGCTATCGATGGAGATACCGCACAGGTTGGACCACAGATCGCTGAGCATCTTGGACTTCCGGTTATCTCTTATGCACAGGATATCAAGGTAGAAGGTGATTCTGTAATCGTACAGAGACAGTACGAAGACAGATACCATGAAGTAAAAGCAAAGATGCCTTGTCTGGTTACAGCATTATCTGAGTTAAATGATCCACGTTACATGACTCCGGGCGGAATCTGGGATGCATTTGACAAGGAAGTAACCGTATGGGGAAGAGCAGATCTTAAGGACGTAGATGATTCTGACCTTGGACTGAAAGGTTCACCTACTAAGATCGCAAAAGCATCCGATAAGGTTCCAAAGGGAGCTGGCGAGATGTTAGCTGGAGATTCTCCAGAAGATTTAGTTAACGCTTTAGTTGGAAAATTCAAAGAGAAACATATTATCTAATAAAAATAAGGAAAAGTGGTGAACAAGATGGGTTTAGAAGAATATAAGGGAGTATTTGTCTTTGCACAGCAGGTAGATAACACATTAGATGGTGTTGCATTTGAATTACTTGGAAAAGGTAAAGACTTAGCAAAAGATTTAAACACAGAAGTTACAGCAGTTCTGCTTGGTTCTGACGTTAAGGGCTTAGCTGATCAGTTAGCTGAGTACGGCGCAGACAAGGTAATCGTTGTTGACGATCCAGAGTTAAAAGAGTACAGAACAGAGCCATATGCACATGCACTTGCATCTGTAATCAATAAGTACAAACCAGAGATCATGTTAGTTGGTGCAACAGCAATCGGCCGTGATCTTGGCCCTACTGTATCAGCAAGAGTTAAGACAGGTCTTACTGCTGACTGTACCGTACTTGAGATTGGTGATTTCCCAATCAATGCAGTTGCTGGTCAGGAGCAGAAGCACAACCAGTTATTAATGACTCGTCCTGCATTCGGTGGAAACACAATCGCAACCATCGCATGTCCGGATAACCGTCCTCAGATGGCTACCGTACGTCCGGGTGTTATGCAGAAGATCGCTCCGATCGCTGGCGCAAAGGCAGTTGTAGAGGAGTTCAATCCTGAATTTACACCAGATAACAGATATGTAGAGATCTTAAATATCGTAAAGGCAGTTAAGAATACAGCAAACATCATGGATGCTAAGATCTTAGTTTCCGGTGGTCGTGGAGTTGGTTCTAAAGAGAACTTCAAGTTATTAGAGGATCTCGCAGAGGTACTTGGTGGAACAGTAAGCTGCTCCCGTGCCGTTGTAGAGAATGGCTGGTTACCGGTTGACCTTCAGGTAGGCCAGACAGGTAAGACTGTTCGTCCACAGATCTACTTTGCAATCGGTATTTCCGGAGCAATCCAGCACGTAGCTGGTATGGAAGATTCTGATCTGATCGTTGCAATCAACAAAGATGCAGAAGCTCCAATCTTCGACGTAGCTGATTATGGTCTTGTAGGAGACTTAAATAAGATCGTTCCTGCTTTAACAAAGGCATTAAAGGAAGAGATCGAAGCTGCAAAATAATTCAGTTGAATTGAATAAGTAAATCAGAGCCTGTCCGCGGAAAATCCTGTGGACAGGCTCTCGTTGTGTGAATGAAAAGGGTGTATCATACCCGGAAAGAGGAAGAGACTATGAGTACAACAAGAAGCAGTAAAACAATCAAAATGGTAGAGCTTGCATTGTTAATTGCAATCATTCTGCTCATGGCTTTTACCCCGATCGGATATATTCGTACTGGTGCATTATCCATTACATTAATAGTAATTCCGGTTGCGGTAGGAGCTGTTATTTTAGGACCGGCAGCGGGAGCAGTGCTTGGTGCAGTATTTGGAATTACAAGTTTTATCCAGTGTTTTGGAATGGAACCGTTCGGAACCGCATTATTTTCCGTAGGTCCGGTTCGTACCTTTATCGTATGTATGGTTCCGCGTATCCTGATGGGACTTTGTGCAGGTCTGATCACCCGTGCATTTACAAAGATCCGGGCAACAAAGAAAATAGCAGTATTTATCGGAAGCTTATCCGCAGCAGTTTTAAATACCGTATTTTTTATGACAACCCTGATCGCTTTATTCCAGGGCTATTTAAGCGAGAACTTCGGACTTCAGATGAGTAAGGTGTTTGCATTTGTAGCCGCATTTGTCGGAATTAACGGAGTGATCGAAGCAATCGTTGCCTGTGTGGTTGCAGGTGCCGTTGCAAAAGCATTACAGCTTGCACTGAAAAATGAATAATAATCAAAAAAAGTGACATACTATCCCCGGAATAGGAGGGATAGCATGAAAAAGAAAACATATCGTTTATGTCTCCTGTCATTGGTAGTGATTGCCGTGATAGGAGGCTTTTTTTATTACAGGAATCATCAGACAGAGGATAGCAGGGAAGTCGACGGAACTTTCGTAAGACATGGAATAGAACAGATGACCACGGAGAAAGCGTTCGCATCTGTATATGGGGAAGGAAGTGGAAGCTATGGGTGCTAGTCCGGATACCTTGTATCTGAAGATAGAGAAAAATATTCTGGTAAAAGACCGGAATGTCGTATTGAATGATATTGCAAGCATGACCTGTACGAATCAGGCGGTATTAAGGCAGGTCAAGCAGATGAAGCTTTTTTCTTTTTCCGAAGCCAAGGATGCAGCAGGCACACAGGAGCAGGTGTTTTCGGTATTAAAAGTCATCCAGATGATCCAGAAACAGTATCCGGATGTAGAGGTCGATAATATCGGGGAAGCAGACTTTATCTTGGAATATCATAAGAACGGACCGACACCGGGGTGGCTTGGGGTCATAAAATCGATCGTGCTCTGTGTTGTGATTTTCTTTGGGGCAGCGTTTACGATCATGGCATTTAATAATGATATTTCTGTTTCAGACCTGTTTGCGAAGCTGTATCTGCAGATTATGGGGACGGAGTCAGATGGCGTTACAGAGTTAGAGATCTGTTACAGCATCGGACTTGCAATCGGCGTACTGGTATTTTTTAATCACTTTGGAAGGAAGAAGATCACGCATGATCCGACCCCGATCCAGGTAGAGATGCGGAATTATGAAAAGGATGTAGACGATGCATTTATCCAGAATGCAGGAAGGGGAGGAAAGAGCATCGATGTGGATTAATCATCTGTTTTTAGGATTGATCGGGCTGACTGCCGGTTCGGCAGTAGCGGCTGGCACCTTTGCCTTTTTGATCATGCTTGGAGTGATCCCGCGGATGATCGGAAAGACAAAGACGGCGGGACAGATCCTGCTGTATGAAAATATGATCGTGCTTGGCGGAATCGGCGGCAATCTGTTATCGGTCTTTTTGAATATCCGTCTGCCACTTGGAGTACTATTTCTTTATGTCTATGGGATCTGTGCGGGTATTTTCGTCGGATGTATCGCAGTTGCGCTTGCAGAGGTATTAAAATCGTTCCCCATTATGTTCCGCAGGGTTAAGGTGAATGAGGGATTGAATTATATTATCTTTTTTATGGCGGCAGGAAAGCTTGCCGGTTCCTTCTGGTACTTTCTGCATCAGATGGCAGCACAGTAATGATCGGTTGAAATCAGGCATCTGATGGTGATTGCCTGCATTGACGATTTTCATGGAATAGTATAAAATAGGACTATAAGTAAAACTATGTCAAATGGCATATTGTAACAGAAAGAGGCTTTTTATGATCTTATCGATTGCAAGGCAGAGTGTGATAATCAAGTGTAATCTGAATTCCTCGATCATGACCGGGAACTATGAATTCTATTATGCAGTGGGTTTACTGTATAAGTTAAAAGGCATAGAGACAGATGAGATTACCACACCGTTAGAATTGCAT
Source organism: uncultured Lachnospiraceae bacterium (assembly GCA_902782995.1). Lineage (GTDB taxonomy): Bacteria > Bacillota > Clostridia > Lachnospirales > Lachnospiraceae > Roseburia_C. The sequence continues at coordinate 9,518 of CACZPJ010000068.1, forward strand.
GGGAAGGTATTAGAGCTGATCGAGGGTGATACGTCAGAGGATACCCGTGTGCAGCATCTGATCCACATGTTACATTACTATAAGCCGACGGAGCAGTTCGATGAGCAGATGAAGGAACTCTTTCTTATGGGGAATCGGGAGAAGTATATGTGGCAGGAGTTACTGCCAGATACATAAAAGAAGGTCAGATGTGTATGGGGAAACGTCTTACAGTCGGAGTTTTGATTGGAAATGCACATACCAGTCATCCGACGGGATTAATTAATGGAATATGTGACTCTGCGAAGGGTCGTGATGTGAATGTTGTATTCTTTCTTGGAGCACAGTCGACAGCATTTTATAAGCAGTTAGCTGGAAAAAGAGAGGATTTTGATTATCAGTATAATACGATTTATGATTATGCAATGTTAGCCAATGTGGATGTTTTGATCATTGCATATGGTTCTTTATGCATTTTTGAAGAGAATCATGATTTGAAGCGTTTCTTAGAGCGTTTTTCAGGTGTTCCGTATATCTTGTTAGAAGATGTGGCACCGGATGATCAGGATGTCTATCTGATCGCGGATAATTACGATGGAATGCGCCAGTGTGTGGAGCATATGATCTTAGAGCATGATTACCGTAAGATCTGTTATCTGAGCGGACCGAAGGATAACCGGGATGCGATGGAGCGGTTAAAGGCATATCGTGATACCATGGGAAAGTACGGAAGATTTGTCGGTACAGACATGGTGGCATATGGCAATTACTCCGAGTATGTCGATGATATTGTGGAGGAATTATTCGAAAAGAATCCGGATGTCGATGCGATCATCAGTGCCAACGACGAGATGACAACAGCGGTCTACCGTGTCTGTGAACAGCATGGGATGCAGGTGGGCTGTGATATTGGCGTAACAGGGTTCGATAACACGGAACGTTCCGGTTATGCAGATCCACCGCTTACAACGATCGCACAGGACAGTTATAATATGGGCAGGATCGCATTTGAGAAGGCATGTAATATCGCAAGTGGAAAAACAGAGACTTCTGCGCGGCTTCCGGTGGATTTTATCCAAAGAGAATCCTGTGGATGCAGTAACCGTATCCTGAATAAGGAAGAACAGGAAGAAGAACGTTATGTCAATGAGATGAAGCTGCGTGATACGGTAGAAGAATTACGGCAGTTTCAGCATAAGGCATGGATGGGACCGTTTCTGATGCGTGATCTGATGCAGGAGACACGGGATGAGAAGCACTTTTTCTCTAAGGCAGTCAAGGCATTGCATGAGGTGGGCGCAAGAAGTGTACAGATCTATATGTTAAAGCGTCCGCTGATCTATAAGAAGGGGGCAAAATGGAAGGCACCGACACAGCTGTATCTGGCTGCACGGTATCATAAGAATAAGGTCACTACTTATGATGTGAAGAATCGTCCGGTTATGGATCTGAAGCATGGAGGTATGTTCGCGGATAAGAGCAGCAATGACAGGGCGTATATCTATATGAACTTCCTGCTGTTTGAAGGAACAAGGCAGTATGGAATTATGTCGCTTGAGATAGATCCGGATGCAATTTCTTATTTTTACCTGCTGTCATTACAGTTTGGAACGTCGTTGCGTTTCTTTGAGATGAGCCGGCGCGAGATCGAGAGCAGACAGAAGCTGAAGGAGAAGAATGAAGTCTTAGGTGTGATCGCATCCTATGATGAACTGACCGGTATATATAACCGCCGTGGAATCATGGAAAATCTTGTGGAATTTAATCATGCGCATGCCGGGAAACGTGCATATCTGCTGATCGGAGACTTAGATCACTTAAAGCAGATCAACGACATCTATGGACATACTGAGGGTGACTGTGCAATCCGCACCTGTGCAGGAATCTTAAAAGAGGTACTTGGAGAGTATGGTGACATCGGTCGTTTTGGCGGGGATGAATTTATCGCAGTATTCTTAGATAAGGAAGAATTAAACCGGGATATTTTTATCCAGACGATCCATGAGAAGTGTGAGATCTATAACGAGAATTCCGGTAAGCCGTATTATGTGAGCCTGTCGATGGGGGCAGTGGAGTTCGTATGTGGCGAGAAGAATGATTTTAAAGAGATGTTGCGCCATGCCGATGAGTTTCTCTATCAGGCAAAGCAGTCAAGAAGGAAATCCATCCGCAAGGATGAGGTATAAGAATCCGGAAAATGCACATAATGATCCTAAAACAGGAGGGATGCATTATGGCACAGAAGGTAGAAAATACAGCAAAAAAAGAGCAACAGGACGCATATAACGAATATGTCAAAAAGGTAACACCAACGCGCAGCCTGCCGTTACAGATGATAAAGGCATTTGTAACTGGCGGGCTGATCTGCGTTTTGGGACAGATCATTTTAAATATCTGTGATCAGAACGGACTTGATAAGGATACATCAGGAGGCTGGTGCAGCATGATCTTAATTCTGCTCAGTATCGTTTTGACAGGACTCAATATCTATCCATCGATCGCAAAGTTTGGCGGGGCCGGTGCACTTGTTCCGATTACCGGATTTGCAAACTCTGTGGCGGCACCTGCGATTGAATTTAAAAAGGAAGGACAGGTATTCGGGATCGGCTGTCAGATCTTCAGCATTGCCGGACCGGTGATTCTATATGGGATTTTTACAAGCTGGGTGCTGGGCTTTTTTTACTGGCTGGGAAGATGTTTTGGCATCTGGTAGAAAGCATCTTGCATAGTCGTTTTACAGATGATAATATCAACTCATAGGGAATGAACAAAAGAGAATGAGAGGTGTTCCATGGGAGAATATACATTAGATAACAACAGATATGCAGCATTATCGAGACAGGCGGCAGCAGAGGGCTGTGTCCTTTTGAAAAATGAAAACAAGACGCTTCCGTTGCGCAGGCATGACCGCGTTGCAGTCTTTGGACGGAGTGCATTCCGTTACTATAAGAGCGGACTTGGTTCCGGTGGTCTGGTAAATACCAGATATGTGGTTGGTATCTTAGATGCCTTAAAGGCGGAAAAAGAGATTACACTGGATGAAGGGCTGCTTCATACCTATGAGGAGTGGATCGAAACGCATCCATATGATGAAGGTCAGGGCTGGGGTAAGGTTCCGTGGTCGCAGGAAGAGATGGAAATAACCGATGAGATGATTCAGGCGGCGAAGCAGGCAGATATTGCGCTTGTGATCATCGGACGGACTGCCGGAGAGGATCAGGATAACAAAAACGAAGCAGGCAGTTATCTTCTGACAAAGACAGAGGAAGCGATGATCGAAAAGGTCAGTAAAAACTTCAAGCGTACGGCAGTTATCCTAAATGTCGGAAACATCATCGATATGAAGTGGGTAAATGAATATAAGCCTTCTGCAGTACTCTATGCATGGCAGGGCGGTCAGGAGGGCGGCAATGCGGTTCTTGATGTCTTGACCGGAAGAGTGACCCCATGTGGAAAGCTGACCGATACGATCGCGGAGAATATAGAGGACTATCCATCTACGCAATATTTTGGAGATGAGAAGAAGAACCTTTATCATGAGGACATCTATGTCGGCTACCGTTATTTTGAGACTTTTGCAAAGGAAAAGGTATTGTATCCGTTTGGATATGGTCTTTCTTATACCAGCTTTCATGTCGATGCCGGCTTAGCGAGGGTGGATGAGGAAACGATTACGGTAACGGCATCGGTGACAAATACCGGGGACACTGCCGGAAAAGAAGTCGTACAGGTCTATGTGAATGCACCACAGGGAAAGCTTGGAAAGCCGCTTCGTGTGTTGGCAGGATTTGCCAAGACAGGGCTGCTCGATGCAGGGCAGAAGGAAGAACTGACACTTCAGATCCCGAAGCGTGTCTTTGCGTCCTATGATGACAGCGGTGTGACTGGACATAAGTCCTGTCTGGTTCTAGAGGAAGGCAGTTATGAGATCTATGTAGGTACAGATGTGCGGAGTGCGTTCTGTGTGGGCTCTTATGAGCAGGAATTTTGCGTATTAGAGCAGCTCGAAGAAGCCTGTGCCCCGGTAGAAGCATTTACCAGAATCCGCCCGGTTATGACCGAAAAAGCGGTAATCACAGAGGGCGAAGAAGCAGTACCGCTTCGTACGGTTGATCCGGTCGAAAGATGTAAGGCAAGAAGAGAGGAAGCAATCGCCTATACCGGGGATCAGGGCTACCGTCTTGCCGATGTGTATGAGAAGCGTATTACCATGGAGGAATTTGTTGCACAGCTTTCCGATGAAGAACTGATCGCGCTGTTCCATGGAGAGGGCATGTGCAGTCCGAAGGTAACACCGGGTACGGCAGCAGCCTTTGGCGGATTAAGTGAGGAACTGCGTCACTATGGAATCCCGGCAGCCTGTTGTGCAGACGGACCGTCCGGAATCCGTATGGACTGTGGAACGAAGGCATTTTCACTGCCAAACGGAACAGCCTTAGGATGCAGCTTTAACTTAGAACTGATCGGTAAGCTGTATCATATGATCGGCTTGGAACTTCGGAAAAACCGTATTGATACGCTGCTTGGACCGGGTATTAATATTCACAGGAATCCATTAAACGGACGTAATTTTGAGTATGTTTCCGAAGATCCGCTTTTAACCGGAAAGGTTGCAGCAGCGCAGCTACTTGGCATGGAACCGACCGGTTCTACCGGAACGATCAAGCATTTTGCAACCAACAATCAGGAGTGGCGGCGTCAGCGTGTGAATGCCGTTGTTTCGGAACGTGCACTGCGTGAGATCTACTTAAAGGCTTATGAGATTGCGGTAAAAGAGGGAAGATGCCGTTCGATCATGACAACCTATGGTCCGCTAAACGGAATCTGGACAGCCGGTAATTACGATCTCGATACGACGATCTTAAGAAAGGAATGGGGATTTACCGGAATCGTTATGACAGACTGGTGGGCAGTTGCAAATGACGAAGGAGAAGATTCCAGTCTGACGAACCGTGCACCGATGGTACGTGCCCAGAATGACATCTACATGGTATCGTCGGATGCGATGGATATGGAGCAGGATAATGTAAAGGAATGTCTGGAAAGCGGTGTGATCACATGGAGTGACTTACAGCGTAATGCGGCAAATATCCTTGGATTTATCTTAAAGTCACCTGCAATGTTACACGAGATGGGGAAAATCAGTCAGGAAGAATTAGATGAAATGAAGCAGCAGGAAGATGATGATGTATCACTTGCGGACATCAATTATTATGAGATTGATGATAAGACCGGTGAGATCGTCATTGATGCATCTGATTTCCCAATGACAAAAGGAAGCTCTGTTATTTTCGGAATCACGGTACATAAGTTTGGTGAGTATGACTTAGATATGACGATGCAGTCGGATCTGTCGGAGCTTGCACAGCTTCCGGTGTCGATCTATTACGATAATATCTATAAGATGTCCGTCAGCATCCAGGGAACAAATGGTCAGACGATCACTGTTAAGAAGGACTTTGGACATGTACTTGGCAAGAATCATTATGTAAAGCTCTATTTCGGAGCGGATGGATTAAAGATCCACCAGATCCGCTTTAAGCTGGTAGAGGAAGAGACAGAACTGCCGGTGACGGAGTAAAAGCTTGACATTTTTTATCATTTATCATGCAGTAGAAACAGGATGTGAGAGACGCTTACATCCTGTTTTTAAAATGAAACGTATCTATTTATCATATGAACTCAGTATGAGTTATCAAGATTCAATCTTTCCTAATCCAATTTTAAAGTTTATACAGGTACATTGATAATTGAATAAAGGCTTTACACTATGATATAATAACACCAACGAAAGGCGGTGACGAAACATGGAGTGTGATAACATGAATCAGGAAATAGTACAGGCTGAGATCAATCATTATACATCCTTGTTACGTATAAAAAAAACAATGGATGTATTCAATGCGCAACTTGAAATTGAAATAAAGACATCACAAGCTACATTAAAAACATTTGGTGTTGATGTTTCGCAATTTGATTTCTTATTAGAATCATAAGAGCAATCCTATAAAATCTAAGGTGTGAAGTCTTTATTGAGTTATAGAGACAGCAGCATCTTACGGGAAGGTCTTGCATTTTAGACTGCTCCATGCTATAATCGCATACAGAGTGTTGACGAAAGCCACACGAAGGGGTACACCACCACGGGTGTAGTTCTCCTTTGTGTGGTTTTTTTGCTGTATAGGAAATTCCTATACAGCAAAAGCAATCAAGCACGCATGCTTGATTACACTTTATTTTCGTTACAAGAAGTATAGGAGGTTCTTATGGTAAAAATTAATGGAGAAGACTGCAACGCGGCAGGTATGCTTTTATCCGATTATCTGAAAGAGAACGGTTACAAGCTTGTCCGTATCGCAGTTGAGCGGAATGGCGAGATCGTGCCGAAGGCAATGTACGATCAGACCCTGTTAGCAGATGGAGATGCATTAGAGGTAGTCAGCTTTGTAGGTGGGGGCTGATCAGACAGAAGATAAAGAGAGGTTAAGTTATGGATAAGAATACGAATATCCCATCGAAGGAAGAGATCGAAGCAGCATTAGAACTCCGGCATACGAAGGCAGTTCAGGAGAAGATAAGGCACGCAGCGGTTGCAGTCTGCGGACTGGGTGGACTTGGTTCTCATATTGCCATTTCACTGGCACGCTGTGGAATCGGAAGACTGCATCTGATCGATTTTGACCGGGTGGATCTTACGAATCTGAACAGACAGCAGTATGGGATCGAGCAGCTGGGCAGGCCAAAGCCGGAGGCACTCAGGGAAGAACTGCTGGCATTTCATCCGTATCTGGATATACAGACAGACTTTGTGAAGTTATCGGAAGAAAATCTGTCGGAACTTTTAGCAGAGGAAACGTATATCTGTGAGGCATTTGATGTGCCGGAGCAGAAGGCAATGATCACGAATTATGTCTTAGAACATATGCCGGAGAAATATCTGGTGGGAGCTTCCGGTATGGCAGGTTATGGAAACAGCAATGCGATCCGTACCAGAAAGATCCTGTCACACTACTATCTGTGTGGCGATGGTGTTTCGGAGAAAAACGAGCACCAGGGACTGATGGCACCGCGTGTCATGTTATGTGCGGCACATCAGGCGAACATGATCTTAGAGCTGATCATCCGCGATGAAACATGATCTGCTGGAACGGATATTTTGGTATCGCAGAAGAGAAGAACAGAGTGGTGGGATGAAATCCCACTCTGTAGATGGAGGAAAAATGAAAAAGGATAGTTTTGTTTTAGGCGGCAAGGAATTCACGTCGAGATTTATATTAGGTTCCGGTAAGTATTCGATGGAACTGATCAAGGCAGCAGTGGAGAATGCAGGTGCACAGATCATTACACTGGCAGTACGCAGAACCAACACAAAGCAGGGAGAAAGTATCTTAGACTATATCCCGGACAATGTGACCCTGCTGCCGAATACATCCGGTGCAAGAAATGCCGAAGAGGCAGTAAGGATCGCAAGAATGTCAAGAGAACTTGGCTGTGGAGACTTTGTAAAGGTAGAGATCATGAAAGACAGCAAGTATCTTTTACCGGATAATGTAGAAACAGTCCGTGCAACGGAGCTTTTAGCGAAAGAGGGCTTTGTCGTACTTCCGTATATGTACCCGGATCTGTATACCGCAAGAGATCTGGTAAATGCAGGCGCAGCCGCAGTGATGCCGTTAGCATCTCCGATCGGATCGAATAAGGGACTTGCAACAAAGGAATTTATCCAGATCCTGATCGACGAGATCGACCTGCCGGTGATCGTGGATGCGGGAATCGGAAGACCATCCCAGGCATGTGAGGCAATGGAAATGGGAGCGGCAGCCATTATGGCGAATACTGCGATTGCGACAGCAGGTGATGTTGCAGCGATGGCAGGCGCGTTTAAGCATGCGATCGAAGCAGGACGAAGCGCATACTTGGCAGGCCTTGGACGTGTATTAGAAAGAGGAGCATCCGCATCCGATCCATTGACCGGATTTTTACACGACTAATCATATAGGAGATCATCATGGAAGAAAATCAGTTTTTTATTGACTCGGACAGGCTGAGTGAGAAGGCACTTGAGAAGAAGCATCGCTTAGAAAACGATCCCTCCTCGCGGACGGATCATATGGAATATATGGAGGGAATGGAGCAGATTTCCTCTGACATTATGGAGAAGGTACTGACACAGATGAACAGTTACGATCCGGACAGTTATACGGATCAGGATGTACGTCGTGCACTTTCCCATGAGACATGCAGTATCGAAGATTTTAAGGCACTGCTTTCGCCGGCTGCACTGCCGCATCTTGAGGAGATGGCACAGCGGGCAAAATGGGAGACCAGTAAGCATTTTGGAAATACAGTCTATATTTTCACCCCGCTGTATATTGCGAACTACTGCGAGAACTATTGTGTATATTGTGGCTTTAACTGCTATAACGACATTGTGCGTAAGAAGCTGACCACAGAAGAGATTGAAAAAGAGATGAAGGTGATCGCAGACTCCGGTATTGAGGAGATCTTAATGTTAACCGGTGAGAGCCGCGGCATGAGTGATGTGAAGTATATCGGGGAGGCCTGTAAGCTTGCAAGCAAGTACTTCCGGAATGTCGGACTTGAGATCTATCCGGTCAACAGTGACGAATACCGTTATCTGCATGAGTGTGGTGCGGACTATGTCACAGTTTTTCAGGAGACATACGATTCCGATAAGTATGAGACGCTTCATCTGATGGGACATAAGCGCGTGTTTCCATACCGTTTCGAAGCGCAGGAGCGTGCAATCATGGGCGGCATGCGGGGCGTAGGATTTTCTGCGCTGCTTGGACTTTCGAATTTCCACAAGGATGCGCTGGCATCGGCACTTCATGTATACTACCTGCAACGGAAATATCCGCATGTCGAGTATTCGCTGTCCTGTCCGAGACTGCGTCCGATCATCAATAATGATAAGATCAATCCGTTAGATGTGCATGAAAAACAGCTCTGTCAGGTGCTTTGTGCATACCGGATCTTCCTTCCGTATGTTGGAATTACGGTATCCTCAAGAGAACAGAAGCATTTCAGGGATGGCATCGTTAAGATCGCTGCCACAAAGGTTTCCGCGGGCGTATCGACCGGAATCGGTGACCATGAGAGTAAGTATGAAGGAAAAGAGAATGCGGATGCAGGCGATGAACAGTTTGAAATATCCGATGCAAGAAGCTTTGATGCGATGTATCAGGATATGGAAGAGGAAGGCTTGCAGCCGGTGTTAAATGATTATGTCTATGTGTAGAATAAGTGGAAGAAAAATCTGTGTAACGAACAGACATCTCGTAGAAGGAGATTTTTTATCACAGATAGAAAGGGTCGCAGCATCCGATATCGATATGCTGATCCTGCGGGAAAAGGATCTTACAGAGGCAGCTTATACCGAACTGGCAAAGCAGGTGCTTGCAGTTTGCAGAAAACAGAAAAAACGCTGTATTTTACATACCTATCCGGATGCTGCACGCAGCCTGCATGCGGATGGCATTCATTTCCCACTTCCGGTTCTGTTAGATTATAAGAAGCAGCATGGGAATCTAAAGGTAGAAGAATTTGGTGAGATCGGAACATCCGTGCATTCGGTAGAGGAAGCCATACAGGCAGTAGAAGCGGGGGCAACCTACCTGACTGCGGGACATGTTTTTGTAACAGACTGTAAGAAGGGAGTTCCGGCAAGAGGATTAGACTTTTTAGCGCAGGTATGCCGGGCGGTAGAGGTTCCGGTCTATGCAATCGGCGGGATCGATGAAGAGAATGCCGCTTCCTGTATGCAGGCGGGAGCAGCAGGTGTCTGCATGATGTCAGCATTGATGCAGGGCTGATGCAGTGTGGGTGCAAGGCTGATGCAGAAAAATTAGATTGAGAAAAAGAATAAAGTATGTTACGCTAGATTCATCTGATCAAAGGGGAATCGCGTAATGGGATGGAAAAAGAACTTAAGTGATACTGGACGGGGCATCTATCTGGTATCACTGTTTTTCGTATGTCTGCTTGCAGGTTTATATACAAATACGGTTTTTCCGGCAGGAGTGCTTCCGTTTTTTATAGGTGTGATCGTAGCTGCACTTTTATACCGGCCATTGGTATTTTTGCTGACACGGATTCTTCGGCTGGTCTGCAGGGTCAATCACTACCGGCTGGTCTGTTCGGTATTTATTTTAGCATCCTGCAGTCTGCTTGCCATGTATGGAGATGGCGGGGAAAACAGTCAGGAATCCGCAATCGTGGGATTTTTATATGGAGTAGTCCTGTTACTTGCCGTTACAAGCCTGATAGCGGTTATGCATGGAAGATGCCGCAATCTGCCCGGTTATATGATTCTGGGTATTAGTATGGTATTAGCTCTCGGTGGAATCCTGCTCCTTATTATGGATGGATTCCCGGAACGGTATCCGACTGCTTATCTGGCAAGGAATGAACAGATCAGGGATGCAAAAGAAGTCCCGGGCTTTGATATGCAGTTTTCTGAGGGAAGCTGTACGGTGGATACGATCGAATATGGCAGCGGAAAAGAAAAAGCACTTGTATCGGGCACGGTGGATCTTTCCTTTTGCGTTGAGGATGAGGATGGAATTACCGGTCTGATCCGGAAAAAGCTTGGCGGATATGATGTGACAAAGGCTGCGGTTGCAGGCAAGATCTGGTATCCAAAGGAAGTGACGGATTGTCCGGCACTTTTTATCGTTCACGGAAACCATTCGATCTGGACGAAGTCCTATCTAGGGTATGATTATCTTGGAAACTATCAGGCATCCTATGGATATGTGGTAGTATCGGTCGATGAAAATGTATTAAATGAGCTTTCGGGTGAGAATGATGCCAGGGCGGTCTTACTGCTTGAGAATATCAGGCAGGTATTAAGCTATAATAAAAAGCAGGACAATCCGCTGTATCAGAAGATCGATGAAAGTAATCTTGCCTTAGCCAGACATTCGCGTGGCGGGGAGACGGTTGCAACGGCATATCTGTTTAACGGGTATGACTGCTATCCGGAAAATGGCATGTATCCGTTTTCCTATCATTTTTCTATCCGTTCTCTGATCGCAATCGCACCGACCGTAGACCAGTATCAGCCGGTAGACCATGAAGTGGTTCTCCGTGACGTGAATTGTCTGCTGTTGCAGGGTGCAAATGATCAGGATGTGACGACGAATATGGGGGAGACACAGTACAGTCATGTGATTTTTTCAGAGGATGGGCAGACAGATACTACCTATATAAAGTCGGCACTTTATATTGCAGGTGCGAATCACGGACAGTTTAACACCCTCTGGGGAAAATATGACAGTCCACCACCGATCGCAGCATTTTTGAATACAGAAAGCTTTTTGTCGCAGGAGAAACAGCAGGAGATTTTAAAAATCTTTGCTAAGGTATTTTTAGATCAGACCCTTTTGGGCGGATCTGACTATGCAGACCTTCTATGCAATGAAGCAAAGTATGCAAAAAATTTGCCGGATACACTCTACATACAGCAGTATCAGACCTCTGACCAGAAGATTCTGTGTGATTATGAGGAAGATTCCGATCTTACGACTGCAACAGATCAGAATATACGCCTGCAGGCAAAGAACGTTGGAAGCTGGACGGAAGAAATGGCACGCTATGCACAGGAGCAGGGCGGGGAACGTATGAATTATGTCCTGCATCTGCGCTGGAAGAACAGGGAAGATGCAGGTTACCTGCTGACAGCGAAAGAGCCGGTCGATCTTACCGGATGTGGGATCTCGCTTGATCTGTGCAACTGGAAAGAGCCAAAGGAAGATGTCTGGGAAGATGCAGTGACCGGAGTAAAGATCAAGCTGACAGACATTCATGGAAACACTGCAAATGCGGACAGCTATGATATGGCAATGGTCTATCCGGCACTTCCGGTGCGTCTTTCGAAGTTACAGTATCTGACCGGGGATTATGATTATAAGCATGAGTACCAGACGATCCGCATAGACAGTGGACAGTTTTCGGCAGAGGAAGGTTTTGACTATACCAGAGTAAGGAAGATTTTCATATCCTTTGCGGACTATCCATCGGGAAATATCTGTATGGATAATGTAGTAATATACCAAAATTGATCTATTTTGAAATCTTACAAGATGGATGTATGATTTGTGCGGCCATGATTGACAGAATGCTTCGGGAATGTTAGATTTGTAATCCGGAGTAAATGCAATTTTATAAGAAATCAGATTGTAGGATGAAATGAAGATATAGATTAAGAAGATAAGGAGCAGACTATGAGCATATTAAATGTAGAACACCTGACACATGGATTCGGAGACAGAGCCATCTTTGATGATGTCTCCTTCCGTCTCTTAAAGGGCGAGCACATCGGACTGATCGGTGCGAACGGCGAAGGCAAGTCCACATTTATGAATATCATTACCGGAAAGCTGATGCCGGATGAAGGAAAGATCGAATGGGCGAAAAATGTCCGTGTCGGTTACTTAGACCAGCATACTGCCTTAGAAAAGGGGATGACGGTTGGTACGGTGCTTGCATCTGCCTTTGACTTCCTGTATGAGATGGAAGCACATATGAATGAGATCTGTGAAAAATTAGGCGATGCAGACGAAAAGCAGATGGAAAGCTATATGGAAGAGCTTGGAACGATTCAGGATCTTCTGACACTGCATGATTTTTATATGATCGATGCGAAGGTGGAAGAGGTCGCAAGGGCACTCGGACTTTTAGAGATCGGATTGGATAAGGACGTTACCGAATTAAGCGGTGGACAGAGAACAAAGGTATTATTAGGAAAGCTCTTATTAGAAAAGCCGGATATCCTGCTGTTAGACGAGCCGACGAACTACTTAGACGCCGAACATATCGCATGGCTGAAGCGTTATCTGAATGAATATGAGAATGCCTTTATCCTGATTTCCCATGATATTCCGTTTTTAAACAGTGTCGTTAATCTGATCTATCATATGGATAACAGGGAGCTCAACCGTTATGTCGGGGATTATGATAAGTTTCAGGAGGTCTATGCGATGAAGAAGGCGCAGCTTGAAGCTGCTTATCATAAGCAGCAGAAGGAGATCGCAGACTTAAAGGACTTTGTTGCCAGAAATAAGGCAAGGGTTGCGACCAGAAATATGGCGATGTCACGCCAGAAGAAGTTAGATAAGATGGATGTGATCGAGCTTGCGGCAGAAAAGCCAAAGCCGGAATTTGTTTTCCGTGAGGCAAGAACACCGGGACGTTATATCTTTCAGACGAAGGATCTTATCATCGGATACGATGAGCCGCTTTCATCGGCACTTAATCTTGAGATGGAACGTGGACAGAAGATTGTAATGACGGGTGCAAACGGAATCGGAAAGACCACACTTTTAAAAAGTATCTTAGGACTGATTCCGGCACTGAGCGGTAGCGTGGAGCTTGGGGATTACTTAAGCATCGGATACTTTGAACAGGAGATGGATCAGAGCATCCAGACAACCTGTATTGAAGAGATCTGGACGGAATTCCCGGGATATTCCCAGTATGAAGTGCGTAGTGCACTGGCAAAATGTGGACTGACCACGAAGCATATCGAGAGTCTGGTGCGTGTGTTAAGTGGTGGAGAGCAGGCAAAGGTGCGCCTGTGTAAGTTAATCAACC
>CACZPJ010000069.1 GCA_902782995.1 uncultured Lachnospiraceae bacterium
CCATACAAGTTCAGCAAAGGCTTCACTTGTGGTTTTCGTAAGCAGTGGATTTCACTCGCAGCTAAAAGCGCAAATAAAAGTTTGCTTTACATATTTTGTGCATTTTGCCTTTTTGAATTTTACAAAGCATTTTTGACACCTGAGCATTTGAATAGAAAATTCCTTCAGCCTTTAGAATGAAAAGCATTTTTGAACTCCGGCGTCATAAAATATAAAGACAACAGTATGAGAGTTGTGTTTTCTCATATAGTTGATACAAATTTATAATATAAAAAAGTGTAGGTAACAAGAACGGCTTGTTATAGAATGGGGGTATTATGACAGAATCAGAGATGCAGGAGAGAAGAGCGTACATACAGGCAGTCCGGGATTCCTTTTCCGATGCCTCTTCGCATACACCTTCCAGACAATCGTATGCATGGGAAGAAGGCGCGGATGAGGTTGTCGGAAGATCTGCTTTCTGGAAGCTGCGGCTTTTGCTTTCTATTATGCTCTTTGCGGCATTTGTAATCAGTGACCGGACGAATACGCCGCTTTTTTCTCTGACCACGGATACATTGACCGATAAAATCTGTGAAAACCAACTGCTTTTCGATACTTTTGACAGTTTCCGTCATCTTCTTGTGGAAAAATAGAAATTCCTTTGTTATAATAAGTAGATCGGCTTTTGATCTGCCGAAATACGTTAGAATTCGAGGATAAAGATAACCTATGACACCATTAGCTTTATCAGATGAGATATTAATGACGATAGATAAGCCTGCCAGATATATCGGTAATGAGCTGAATATGGTCAAAAAAGATCCGGATGAAGTCGCGATCCGCTATGTGATGTGCTTCCCGGATGTATATGAGATCGGTATGTCACACCTTGGCATCCAGATCCTTTATGATATGTTTAACAGACGGGAAGATGTCTACTGTGAGCGTGTCTATTCCCCATGGCCGGATCTGCATAAGATCATGAAGGAACAGGATATTCCGCTGTTTTCCTTAGAGACACAGCGTCCGGTTAAGGAAGCAGACTTCCTTGGAATTACGATCCAGTATGAGATGTGTTATACGAATATCTTACAGATCTTAGATCTTTCACAGCTTGCCCTTTATGCAAAGGATCGTAGAGAAGAAGATCCGATCGTGATCGGTGGCGGCCCTTGTACCTATAATCCGGAACCGATCGCGGATTTCTTTGATCTGTTTTATATCGGAGAGGGGGAGATCTCCTACGATGCACTGTTTGATCTGTACAAGGAATGTAAGGCAGAGGGTATCAGCAAGAAGGAATTTTTATACCGCGCATCACAGATTCCGGGAATCTATGTGCCGTCGCTTTATGATGTCACATATCATGCGGATGGTACGATCGCTTCGATGAAGCCGAACCGGGAAGGTGTACCGGAAAAGGTCAAAAAACAGATCGTCATGGATCTTGCCACTGCACCGTATCCGGAGAAGCCGCTTGTGCCTTTTATCAAGGCAACGCAGGATCGTGTTGTGCTTGAGATCCAGAGAGGCTGTATCCGAGGCTGCCGGTTCTGTCAGGCCGGTATGATCTACCGCCCGAATCGGGAAAAGGATATTGAAGTATTAAAGGACTATGCCTATAAGATGTTAAAGAGCACCGGACATGAAGAGATTTCCCTTAGCTCCTTAAGTTCCTCAGATTACTCACACTTAGAGGAACTTGTGAACTTCTTAATCGATAACTTTAAGGATAAGGGCGTAAATATCTCACTGCCTTCCCTTCGTATTGATGCATTCTCCTTAGACGTTATGGGGAAGGTACAGGATATCAGAAAGAGCAGCCTGACCTTTGCACCGGAGGCCGGTTCACAGCGTCTTAGAAACGTGATAAATAAGGGACTTACCGAGGATGTGATCCTAGAAGGCGCAGGCATGGCATTTGAAGGCGGCTGGCAGAAGGTCAAGCTGTATTTTATGCTGGGACTGCCGACCGAGACAGAGGAAGATATGCGTGCGATCGCAGAACTTGCGAATAAGATCGCTGTCCGTTACTACGAGATCCCGAAGGATCAGCGGAATGGCAAATGTCAGATCACGATCAGTACCTCCTTCTTTGTGCCGAAGCCATTTACCCCGTTCCAGTGGGCAAGAATGTACGATAAGGACAGTTATCTTGCAAGAGCAAAGGTTGTAAACGATGCCGTAAAGGAACAGTTAAACCGCAAGAGCATCAAGTACAACTGGCATGAAGCAGATGTAACCGTATTAGAGGGAATCCTTGCCAGAGGTGACAGACGGCTTGCTAAGGCACTTGTCCGCATCTATGAAAAGGGTGGTATTTTTGATGCCTGGACAGAATTTTTCGATAACAGCCGTTGGATAGAAGCATTTGCGGAATGTGGCATTGATACAGATTTTTATACCATGCGGGAACGTCCGTTAGACGAGATCTTCCCATGGGATTTCATTGATGATGGCGTATCTAAGGAGTTCTTAAAGCGTGAATGGCAGACTGCCAAAGAAGAAAAGGTCACACCAAACTGCCGTATGAAGTGTTCCGGCTGTGGTGGAATGCAGTACAAAGGAGGTGTCTGCTATGAAAATAAGAATTAAGTTCAAAAAATATGGCGTGATGAAGTTTATCGGACATCTGGACATCATGCGTTATTTTCAAAAGGCAATGCGGCGTGCCGATATTGATATTGCATATTCCGAGGGCTTCAGCCCGCATCAGATTATGTCCTTTGCAGCACCGCTCGGTGTCGGAATCATCAGTCAGGGAGAGTATCTTGACATTGAAGTACATTCCAGTAAAAGTTCAAGGGAATTGGTAGATGCCTTAAATGCAACGATGGTAGAAGGTGTGGAAGTAGTCTCCTTTAAGAAGTTAGACGATCATGCCAAGACCGCAATGGCGATCGTTGCCGCAGCAGATTATAACATGTACTATAAGGATGGTTATGAAGTTCCACTTACCGTAGATGAACTTCACGTAAAGCGGAAGGAATTCTATGAACTGCCTTCTGAGATCCTGATCACCAAGAAAACGAAAAAAAGTGAGAAGATCATGGACTTAAAGCAGTTAGTTTATGATTTTCAGGTGAAGGAACAGGAGGGTAAGCCATATTTTTACCTGAAGGTATGTACCGGAAGTACCGATAATGTAAAGCCGGAGCTTGTACTTGAAGCATTCTATGAGTTCTTAGGACTGACCTATGAGCCAATGGCATTTCAGATCGAGCGTATTGATGTCTATGCGAAGGATGAGACATCCGGTCAGTTTATTTCATTAGATGCAATGGGAGAAGAGATCACAGCATGAACCGACGGTTTGTTATAACAGACTCACAGATCAATCAGAAGGATTTTACGGTATTTGCGGAGTACGATGCCGATAACCGGCTGATGGCAGTTTCCTGTGAGGAAAAGGGAAAACAGAGTATTTTAGGCAATATCTATATTGCGAGGGTACGGGATGTTGTAGAGAACCTAAACGCTGCATTTCTTGATATAGGCGTAGGGATCACCTGTTATTATTCATTAGAGGATTTTAAGAATCCGATCTTTACGCATCGGACAAGCACGAAAAAAAAGCTCTGTCAGGGCGATGAGATCGTCGTTCAGGTTATCAAAGATGCGGTAAAAACAAAGTTCCCGGTTGTGACAACGAATCTCAGTTTTACCGGAAATTATGTGGTGCTTACGACCGCAAATCATAAGCTTGGCGTATCCGGAAAGCTTTCCGATGAAGTGCGAAAGACATATAAGAAGCAGTTTGCCTCCTGTGATCTGAGTGAACATGGGCTGATCATACGGACGGCAGCAAAGGATGTTTCCTCGGAAGAGGTTCTTGCAGAATATGAAGCTTTACGGGAAGAACTGATGCAGCTTCGTTCCACCTGTATCCATAAGACCTGTTATCAGTGTCTCCGGCAGTCCGAACCATTTTATGTACAGGAACTGCGGAAAAGAAGCATTGACAAAACAGAGAATACAGATGAGGTCATAACGGATATAGCAGAGATTGGTAAGATCCTACAGCAGTATGATTTTCCGGTGCGCCTTTATCAGGATGCATCCTATCCACTCGATCGTCTTTATCCCGTAGGGTCGGGCATTGCGGATGCCTTAAAGGAACGCGTGTGGTTAAAGTCCGGCGCGAATCTGATCATTTCACCGACCGAGGCGATGACAGTGATCGATGTAAACAGCGGGAAAAATACTGCATCCAAAACAAAACGTGAGAATATCCTAAGGATCAATATTGAGGCAGCAAAGGAAATTGCAAGACAGCTCCGACTCCGCAATATTTCTGGCATCTGTATCATTGATTTTATCAACATGAAGGCAAAAGAGGACACCAGCCGCCTGATGCAGGAGTTCCGCAGCTTCTTAAAGTCCGATCCGGTATCGGTGCAGTTAGTAGATATTACAAGACTGGGACTTGTGGAGGTGACGCGAAAAAAGGAAAAACGATCCCTTTATGAGCAGATCTACGGTATCCGGTCTTCGGAAAAATAAAATATATGGTAAATCAACTTTATCGAATATTTTTAATAGAAAGAATTGACAAAAGCATATATTGATGCTATTATAATCGAGTATGCCGCACAGTGAGGTTTGAAGACTGCATCCGCAGGCACCGTAACTGGCGAGTAATGATAAATAGGAGGTGCCATATGTACGCAATTATAGCAACAGGTGGTAAACAGTACAAAGTTTCCGAAGGCGATATCATTACCATTGAAAAACTTGGTGTTGAAGCTGGCGAGAAAGTGACTTTTGATCAGGTATTAGCTGTTTCTGACAACGACTTAAAGGTTGGTGCAGATGTAGCAAACGCAACTGTTGATGCTTCAGTCGTAAAAGAGGGCAGAGGCAAAAAGGTTATCGTTTACAAGTACAAGAGAAAAACCGGTTATCACAAGAAAAACGGTCACAGACAGGCGTTTACACAGGTTAAGATTGAAAAGATTAATGCGTAATCGATAGGAAATTGTTATGACTACAATAACGATTTTTCGAAATCAGTCCAGTGGATATGCAGGCTTTTCATTTTCCGGACATGCCGGATATGCAGATGCGGGTGAGGACATTGTATGTGCAGGTATTTCGGTACTTGTGATCAATACGATCAATGCACTTGGTATGTATACGTCAGAGAAGTTCACGACGAATGAGGATGAAGACAACTGTCTGATTACCTTGAGATTCGACGAACCGATCGGACATGATGGCCGGTTATTATTGGACGCGATGGTTTTAGGCTTACAAGGAATACAAAACAACTATGGAAATGAGTTTATAACTCTAAATTTCAAGGAGGTGTAAGACATGATGAATATGAACCTTCAGTTTTTCGCTCATAAAAAGGGAGTTGGTTCTACAAAGAACGGTAGAGATTCCGAGTCCAAGAGATTAGGTGCGAAAAGAGCAGACGGACAGTTCGTTAAGGCTGGAAACATTTTATACAGACAGCGTGGAACAAAGATTCATCCGGGTGTTAACGTAGGCATCGGCGGAGATGATACTTTATTCGCTTTAACAGATGGAGTATTAAGATTCGAGAGAAAAGGAAGAGATAAGAAACAGGCTTCCGTTTATCCAGTAGCAAGTAACGAATAAGATGATCAGATAGACCCGACATATTCTGCCGGGTCTATTTTATGATTTAATAGAAAACAGAAACCGTTGACAGAATGCGCAAGCATTCTTATTTGTTTAGAATATGAGGTAGAGCATAATGTTTGCGGATAGCGCAAAAATAATTATAAAATCAGGAAAAGGCGGAGACGGGCATGTCAGCTTCCGCCGTGAAAAATATGTTCCGGATGGCGGCCCGGACGGTGGAGACGGAGGAAAAGGCGGCGATGTCATTTTTGAGATCGATGACCGTGTCAATACCTTAAACGACTTCCGCCATAAGCGGAAATGGGCAGCTAAAAACGGAGAAGAAGGCGGCAAGAAGAACTGTCATGGCAAAAAGGGCGAAGATCTGATCATTAAGGTTCCTGCCGGAACGATCGTCCGGGATGCCGAGACCGATAAGGTCATTGCCGATATGTCCGGTGATAATAAGCGGCAGATCGTATTGACCGGAGGTAAAGGTGGTCTTGGCAACCAGCACTTTGCAACTTCTTCCATGCAGGCACCAAAGTATGCACAGCCGGGACAGGAAGCCTTAGAGTTAGAAGTACGTTTAGAGTTAAAGGTAATCGCAGATGTCGGATTAGTCGGATTTCCGAATGTCGGAAAGTCAACACTGCTTTCCAGCGTGACGAATGCAACACCGAAGATTGCGAATTATCATTTCACTACCTTAAATCCGATCCTGGGTGTTGTAAGTCTTGGTGACGGAGACGGATTTGTCATGGCAGACATTCCGGGCCTGATCGAAGGTGCTTCCGAAGGAGTTGGCTTAGGCCATGAATTCTTAAAGCATATCGAACGTACTAAGGTAATGATCCATGTGGTAGACGCTGCGGGAACAGAAGGACGTGATCCGATCGCAGATATTTATGCGATCAACCACGAGTTAGAGTCCTACAATCCGAAGCTGTTAGAGAAGCCACAGGTCATTGCAGCCAATAAGATCGATGCAATTTACGAAGGAGAAAATGAGACGATCGAAAAGCTTCGTAAGGAATTCGAACCAAAGGGTGTCAAGGTATTCCCGATTTCAGCAGTCAGCCATACCGGCTTAAAGGAACTGTTATATTATGTCAAGGGACTGTTAGATCAGATGGATGACGCGCCGATCGTGTATGAGCAGGAGTATTTTCCGGATTCTCATACTTCCGATGCATATACGGTTGAGATCGATCCGGAAGACGGTGCTTATGTGGTAGAAGGTCCAAAGATCGATAAAATGCTTGGTTATACGAATATCGACTCTGAGAAGGGATTCTTATTCTTCCAGAAGTTCTTAAAACAGCAGGGAATCTTGAAAGAATTAGAAGAAAAGGGAATTCAGGAAGGCGATACCGTCCGCATGTATGGACTCGAATTTGACTATTATAAGGAATAACGAAGGAAGGATAGAAGCATGACAAGTAAACAGCGTTCTTATTTAAAGGGATTAGCAAGTACGATGGATCCAATCTTTCAGGTTGGAAAGGCAAGTATCACACCGGAACTGATTGCAGCACTTGATGATGCGATCGAAAAACGTGAATTGATTAAGATTTCTGTATTGAAAAACTGTATCGATGATCCTCACGAGATTGCACAGGTGATCGCAGAGCGTACCAAGTCACAGGTTGTCGTTGTGATCGGCAAAAAGATCGTATTATATCGTCCAAATAAAAAGAAACCAAAGATTGAGTTACCAAAATAAAACAACCGGAGCAGATCATATGTCAGGAAAGAAAATTGGAATTATGGGTGGAACCTTTAATCCGATACACAATGGACATTTACTGATTGCAGAAAATGCCAGATGGCAGTTTGGACTGGATCAGATATGCTTTCTGCCTGCCGGTATTCCACCACACAAACAGAATCTTATGGTGTTAGACGGACACAGCCGCTGTGAGATGGTACAGCTTGCAATCGAAGATAATCCGGATTTCTATCTGTCTGATTATGAAGTACAGCGTACAGAGCCATCCTACACGTATCTGACACTGGAATACTTAAAGCAAAAGCACCCGGAGGATGAGCTTTATTTCATTATGGGTGCAGATTCTCTTCGGGATTTTGCCACCTGGCGGAATCCCAAACGGATCAGTGAACTGTGCCATATTTTAGTTGCTGTCCGGGATACGCTTGAGGCAGAGAAGCTTGCCATTCTTGCAGAAGAATTAAAGCAGCAATTAGGAACCCGGGTCGGAATCTTAAGCACACCGAATGTTGCATTTGCATCCCACGAGATCCGGATACGGGTCAATCGTGGACAGTCGATCCGGTATATGGTACCGGAAAAGGTAAGAGCTTATATAAGTGAACATCATTTTTATACGACACCAGAGGATTCAGATATTTAGGAGGCTCATATGGCTGGTGAGAGAACAGAGATACAAAAGGAACTGAAGAAAGAATTAGAGAAGGAACGCTACGAACACACGTTAGGTGTCATGTATACCGCAGGCTGTCTGGCGATGCGTTATGGATGTGATATGGATCAGGCAATGATGGCAGGACTTCTTCATGATTGTGCCAAATGCATCCCGAATGACAAGAAGTTAAAGCTTTGCAAAAAGTATGATATTACATTAACACAGACAGAACTCGATAACCCGTTTCTGATCCATGCCAAGTTAGGTGCATTTCTCGCAGCAGAGAAGTATCATGTGACAGATCCTGAAATCTGCCATGCAATTAAAGTGCATACAACCGGTGCTCCTGATATGAACCTGCTTGATAAGATCATTTTTATTGCAGATTATATGGAGCCGAACCGGAACAAAGCACCGAATCTTGCAAGTATCCGTGCACTGGCATTTGAGGATCTCGACCGGGCATTGATCCAGATCCTAGAAGATACCTTAGGTTATCTGGCAAAGGGGGATAAGAGAGACTCCATTGACCCGATGACAAGAAAAACCTATGAATATTACACAGAAAGGAATCATTATGAATCAGATATCAAAGGAAATGGCGAAGCTGGCATATGATGCTTTAGCCGATAAAAAAGCAGAAAACATTCAGATCATAGACATCAGTGAAGTATCTGTGATCGCAGATTATTTTATTATTGCAGATGGTTCGAATCCGAATCAGCTTCAGGCAATGCAGGATGCCGTAGATGAGGCTTTATATAAGGCCGGCTATCGAGTGAAGCAGGTGGAAGGAAATCAGCGTTCCAGTTGGATTTTAATGGACTACAATGATATTGTCGTTCACATCTTCTCAAAGGATGACCGTCTGTTCTATGACTTAGAGCGTGTCTGGAGAGATGGCAAGCAGATCGATCCGGAAACATTATAGAATATTCTTAAAGCCTGTTTTATTTTATCATAGGCTTGCAGATGAAAAAGATAGGATCAGGGATCATATAAAATGATGATAGTAAGATAACAAAGATATGAAACAAGAAGGCTTTCCGGCAGTGATGGAAAGCCTTTTTTGTTTCATAGGAAATCATGTTAGAATTCCTATACTGTAAAAGCTAAGATACGCACTTCGCGGAGCGGAAGATTATGCGATGCATCTGCTCGTGCGCAAGAGTGTGCGGCGAGCGCACACTTTATTATAGGAAATTATAGGCTTAAGATAGAGATTACTGTAACAGACGGAATACACCGATCACTTTGCCAAGGATTGAACAGTCCGAAACAATGATCGGATCCATCGTATCATTCTCCGGCTGTAAACGGAAATGGCCATCCTCCTTATAAAAGGTCTTCACTGTCGCAGAATCATCCACCAGGGCAACAACCATATCACCATTCCGGGCGGTTTCCTGCTTCTCAACTAAGATCTGATCTCCATCAAAAATTCCGGCATTGATCATACTCTCACCCTGAACCTTCAGCATAAAGGTATCTACATTCGGCATAAACTCAGCCGGAATAGGGAAGTAGCCGGTAATATTCTCTACGGCAAGCAGTGGCTGGCCGGCTGCAACCTTGCCAAGCATCGGAACATTTACAACCTCACGTCTTGTAAGGTTAAAGTTATCGTCAATGATCTCAATCGCTCTTGGCTTAGTCGGATCTCTTCGGATATAGCCGTTCTTCTCAAGTGTCTCAAGATGGGAATGGACAGAAGAAGTAGACTTTAAGTGAACTGCTTCACATATCTCACGAACTGCAGGGGGATAACCGCGGTTTAAGATTTCCTGTTTAATATATTCAAGTATCTCGCGCTGTTTCGCGCTGATTTTTCCATATGACATATCATATACCTCCTAATTTACAGACCAAAAATCTAATTCAATAGTAGCATAGAATTGCAGAAAATGCAAACACATATTCCGAAAATTTGTTCGATTTTTCTGTTGACAAACAGTTGTTCGGATGCTATGATGCATATACAAACAGTTGTTCGTAACGAATGTTCGATATGGAGGGTGAAGATTATGATGAATACAGTACAGATGATAAATGATCCGGCAATGACATTTCCTTATCATACACAGAGAAGAATACATAAGGTATCTGGCAGACATCATTCCAGTTACCAGCAGCGGAGCATGCAGCGAAGACAGCATATTCTGATATTTACGGCAGTTACGCTCTTTCTTCTGATTGCCTGTGTATTGATCGGAAGTAACTTTATCGGTTCTTCGAACACTCAGGCAAATAATACGAAGGAGATCTATAAGTATTACACCAGTATCGAAGTACAGGAGGGTGACAGCTTATGGTCCATTGCCGACCGCTATATTACAGCGGATTATCCGGATCGTGAAGCGTATATGCAGGAACTGGCGGCATTGAATAATCTTTCGGATACAACGATTCACTCCGGGTCTTATCTGACGGTGCCATATTATTCTGATATAGAGAAATAACCCTTGGGAAGCCATGCCAGATAGTCATGCCTATCTGGCATGTCAAAATAATGTTTTTCTTGTATTTTCTTGTTATTTTCTGCTTTTGTGATATGATAGAGACAAAGGGAAAATAGGAGAGAATTTATATGTTACGTTTTCTATATGTTATTTTTATGAATCTTTTTCGCGCACCATATATGATTACAAGGATGCGTTATGAAGCAGATCATGCAGACCGCTTCAGCGAAGAAGAACGATATAAGCTTGTCCGCCATACCATCTATCTGATGAAGCGGTCCGGACGGATTACAACTGAATGTTATGGAGAAGAGAATCTTCCGGCAGAGGGTGGCTATGTCATGTATCCGAACCATCAGGGAAAGTATGATGCACTCGGTATTATCAGCTCACACAAGGAACCGTGTTCCCTTGTTATGGATGAGAAGAAGTCTCATACGATACTGGTAAGTGAATTTGTAGATCTTTGTCAGGGAAAGCGTCTGAAGAAGGATGATGTAAGACAGGCATTACGGATTATCAATGATGTCGCTGCAGATGTGAAGCAGGGCAAAAAGTACATCCTGTTCCCGGAAGGCGGCTATGAATTTAACAATAAGAATAAAGTCTGTGACTTTAAGGCAGGAAGCTTCAAGTGTGCAGTAAAGTCTAAGGCACCGATCGTACCGGTGGCTCTGATCGACTCTTATAAGGTGTTTAACAGCTTTTATATGGGCAAGATTACAACAGAGGTACATTTCCTTAAGCCTTTGTATTATGAAGACTACAAAGGCTTAAAGACACAGCAGATAGCTGCAATCGTAAAGGAACGGATCGAAGAAGCGATTGAAGAAGTTCTTAAGAACCGGAATTCCCGCTAGGCTTTCTTGGTGGCCAGTCAGCCAGATTGGCATTGGTAATCGCTGTAAACATGCGTTCCTTAACACCCGGATGATTGAGATTTAACTGTCTGAGCAGATCTTTGGCATATTGCCGCTTGGTATAGCCATCAACCGGACAAGGATTTTTTACGATTGGAAGATCCATTTTGTTTTTAAAGCCAATCACCTCTGCTTCGCTGACATAGATCAGCGGACGGATTACCGTCAGATCGACGCGTTCTAAATAGGTCTTTGGAGAAAATGAATGGAATCTGCCCTCGAAGATAAGTGAAAGAAGCATCGTTTCAATTACGTCGTCCTTATGATGTGCATAAGCGACTTTGTTGAAGCCTGCTTTTTTTATTGCATCATTTAATGCGCCTTTACGCAGTTTTGCACACAGAGAACATGGATTCTGATCCGGATTTTTATCGAATACAATTTTGGATATTTCCGTATCCACTACCAGATAAGGAACATCTAACTGCCGGCATAGCTCCTGAAGTGGTGCAGGATCAAAGTCCGGGTAACCGAGATTTACCGTAACAGCCATTAATTCAAATTTTTTCGGATAAAAGCGTCTTAATCCGCAGAGGGCATAGAGCAGTGTCAGACTATCCTTGCCACCCGATATGCCGACTGCAATCTTATCACCATCTTCGATCAGTCCATAATCATCGATGGCACGTCTTGTATAACTATAAAGCTGTTGTAATTTCATAATCATCGAATTCCTTTCAACAGATAGAATATGCATAGTTTTGACGAATACATGAATTTATTATACAATCATGTAGAACAAAAATCTACTGATTTACCCGGAATACAGATAATACGAAATAGAAGTATAAAATAGAAATGGAGAATATAACATATGAGATTTGTCATTCAACGTGTAAAGCATGCCTCTGTAGAGGTCGATCAGAAATGTATCGGAAAGATCAATCAGGGATTTCTGGTACTGATTGGAGTTGCGGAAACAGATACCACCGATATTGCGGATAAGCTGATCCATAAGCTGCTTGGAATGCGTATCTTTGCAGATGAAAATGATAAAACCAATCTATCCTTAAAGGATGTATCCGGTGAATTATTGCTGGTTTCCCAGTTTACCTTATATGCAGACTGTAAGAAAGGAAACCGGCCTTCCTTTGTAAAAGCCGGCAACCCGGTACTTGCCAATGAATTATATGAATATATCATCGCAGCCTGCAAAAAGGAAATACCGGTTGTAGAAACCGGTAAGTTTGGTGCAGATATGAAGGTCTCGCTGTTAAATGACGGACCTTTTACAATCCTCTTAGATTCGGATGAAATCTGTTAAAAGCTGGATTCATATATTGGTATTACTGCATATCGTCATCCTGTTTTTCACGCAGGGATACTGCATCGGCTGCCTGCCGCTTGTGTTCGTCTTCAATGGCCGCATAATAGGCGATTGTGGTATTTACGTTCTCATGTCCGAGGACATCTGCAACAAGCCTTATATCGCCTGTCTGACGGTATAAGGAGGTGCCATAGGTACTACGAAGCTTATGAGGTGTGATTTTCTTGTTGGGAACGGCCATTTTTGCATATTTTTTTACAAGATTTTCGATGGCATCGACACTGATCCGCTGATTCTTCATAGAGTAGAAGAGTGCCTTTTCCTGTCCTTCCACCGGATGGATCAGCTTGCGTTCTCCTTCGATATAGGTAAGCAGGACAGTTTCGACCTCCTCACCAAAATAGATAATATCCTGACCGCCGCCTTTACGGACAATGGTCAGCGAATTATCGACAAAATCAACGTCTGTGACATCTAATCCGGCACATTCGGATACACGGATTCCGGTACCAAGCATCAATGTAAGGATTGCAAGGTCACGCTGCCTGGTTTTCTCACAGATTTTACGTTGACGTTCGGTCATCTGGCTATTTCCGAATTCAATAGCATTTAGCAGATCGTTAATTTCAGTTGGATTCATACGGACAATATTTTTATCTTTTTTTATCACAGGCATCGGGACTAGGATCATCGGATCCTTCGCAATATATTCATGGATATACAGATAATGAAATAAGCCGCGCAAAGCCGACATTTTACGTGCAATCGCTTTTTTTCCGTTTTCACGCAGTTCTGTATCCGGATTTGTGTTTAATTCCAGATAACGTTGGTATTCGATAATATCTTCCGAGTGCAGATCCTTGATATCGTCTACAAGAAACTGGCTGGTTTCAAAGTCCTTATAGATCGGATTGCTATAAGTCAGAAAACGGAAAAAGCTTAAGATGTCATAGGTATATGACACCAAGGTGCTTGTCTGAGCTGTTAATTCCTTGCTGTAGATATATTCGCACGCAAAGCCCGGTAATTCTTTGATCAGGCTGCGTAATTGCAGTAACTGGTCGTTTTTTTTCTTTTTGTAATAATCAGAGTCTTTTCCCATATATAAGTCCTTTCTGTGGCATTTTCGTCATTTAGAGGCGATAAATCCATGTTTCAATGTTTTTGCTTTTAATTACTCATATCTATCGGATAAACTGATATTTATCCGATAGATACTTTTTGCTTGATTTGAATATACTCTTTCTTGCGTTCAAAGTCAAGACAAAATTCTAAA
>CACZPJ010000070.1 GCA_902782995.1 uncultured Lachnospiraceae bacterium
ATATCCTCAAGGATCTTATCCTTAGCATCTGCCTCGGATACTGCACCGATATTGATATTGAAATCTACATCGGAATACTGCTGTTTGAACTTTTCTGTTAAGTCCTTCATTACATTCTGATATGCTTCCAGTTCGGAGCACCAGAGTGTAATATCTACGGTTCCATCTGTTGCTGCGATAAGATTTGCGATCGCATCATCCGCAGATGCCGTGCTCTCTGTCTGAGCTGTTTCCTCAGTCTTGGTGTCTGTGTTCGCTGTAGTGCCTTCGTTGTTCTTTGAGCTGCCACATGCAGTCATGGATGCTACCATGCTGGCTACAAGCAGTACGCTTAATACCTTCTTTTTCATGTTTCATTCCTCCATATTATGTTTTCGTATCTTCCGTTGCGCTTCTTGCGCAATCGCTTGATCTCGTTATTTTAACTGGTTTACACTATTTTTGTATATTATCTAATCAGAAATCCGGTTCAATGTGAAGTCATCTAACGTTCCCCATGCACCTGCGTTACAGTTCATGCGCACGCCAATCGTAAGGGTATCGCCATCTGTAATCTTAATCTCCCGGATCGTCGGAAGCTTCCAGTCTGTCCAGGTTGTAACCATAAACGGAGCCGTATCCACTTCTTCGCCATTAACCACAGCATACAGTTCCATCTTCGCATCCGATGACACATCACCACCCTGTGCGTATACGGATAACTGGTAGGTTCCTGCCTTAAGGTCCGTGATCGTCTGTTCAACGGAAAATTCCATATCGGTTTCACCTGACCAGAAATGGAATGCCACTTCTCCGCTATAAGCGTCATCTGCCTTTACCTGAAAATCTGTCGGGTCGGTATCACCTGCATATGTTACCTTCCACATCGAAGTATCGCTATCCTCAAAGCCCGGATTTTTCACATAATTGATCATGATCACTTCGACATTCGCATTTACCTTTGTTCCGTCATCCAAGGTTCCTTCAATGGTATATTTGCCGCCCTTTGTATTATCAACCGCTGCCAGCGCATCCTGATCCCATGTCACACCTGCTTCCGTGTTTGCAGACCGGTCATTGTAAATAACTGGAACAGTTTCCGGCAGGTTGATTTCTTCTCCGACACCAAAGCTTAGATCAACATCCGGCACAAAGTCTACTGCAAGCGGCATGGTATTGCCATCCTTTAAGTACTTAAATACATTCAGGGATGCCAGTGGATGTCCGGTAAAGTCAAACATTGCCTGATTATCCCATGAACTTCCACCATAGTAAAGTCCTGCATCATCCGGATCGTAATCAGCCGAATAGCTGCTTGCCCATCCGCTTCCGTATTTCTCCCAGAGCTTGGAATTATCCTGACTCTTACTTCCTACCGGAATCCAGGTTCCTTCCCAGTAGAATACACCGATCACGCCAACTTCATTTGCATCTGCACAGATGTCGCGGATCATCGTTGCCTGACTCTGTACCGTTGCGGCATAGCCATCTACTGCACCTTCTATTCCGTCAAAGCTGTTATCAAAGCCGTCACCGTCCTCGGTCGTATATGCGTATGAAGTCTCGGCGATCATGACCTGCTTACCGTATTTGTCCATGATATTTTTCGCAACCTTCTGCATATTCTCATTCGTTCCATCCCAGAACGGATAATAGGACAGTCCGAATACATCGTAATCCACACCATATTCCTTCAGGTTTGCAGCCATTGTATCGACCTCATCATTATCTGTAATATTCGTATAGTGCACTGCTACCTGTATATCTTTTCCATAATCTGCGGCACTTTCACGCACAGCCTTGCTTCCGGCTGTCAATAGCTTCATGACAGAAGTGACCTCTGTCTCACCGGACATTCCGTTGTTGATCTCATTTCCGACCTGCACCATACCGACATCCACACCGGCATCGAGGATCTCACCCAGACTGTCCTTTGTGAAGGTATACAATGCATCTGCCTTTTCCTCTGCCGTCATGCCTTCCCATGCCTTCGGTGCATGCTGTCTCTTCGGATCTGCCCAGAAGTCGGAATAATGGAAATCAATGCTTACTTTCATGCCATACTTTGTTGCGCGCTTACCAAGCTCTACTGCTGTCGCGACATCATTGTTTCCTCCGCCGTATCCGTTTCCGTCTTCATCGTACGGATCATTCCACACACGAAGACGGATATAATTGACTCCTGCTTGCGCAAGCGTCTGGAATACATCCTGTTCCTTTCCATCGAATCCGTAATATTTCGCACCGCTTTTTTCAATCGACAATACGGCGGATGCATCCATTCCACGGATAAAATCATCCGAAATACCTGCAACCGGCTCTACATACACATCTGCCGGATCCATGACCCACTCTGTATCTTCTTCTGTGGTCTCCTGCGGTGCCTCTGTTTCTGCACTCTGTGTTTCCTGCACAGTCTCTGTTGCCACATCCTGTGTGCCTGCGTCCTTACTGCCACATCCCCCAAGCATCGGAACGCACATTGCTACGCTTATGCCTAATGCCATAAGCCTTCTTCCCATCTTTTTCATGTTTAAACCCTTCTCCTTCCTGTGTACTGCGCAATTCATTTGCGCAATCGGTTGTTCATCTTTCTTTTTTAGTCTAGGAGAGTTGGTGTTTTCTGTCAATGGACACATTTTCTAATTTTCCGGGGCAAAGTTCGTGAAAATATTCCAAAATGAATGGACATAAATATCCGAATACATGAAAATATCATATTGCACCAAATTTCTTGCCTTTGCTCCGAATTCCGAATCTAAGATTTTCTAAATGTTCTGCCAACAAAAGATAATATACCCGCAACCACAAAAGACGCGACGTCCATGTCACGGCTTTTGTTTGCAGCAACATCCTGTTGCTGCATTGCTGTGTAATTTACAGAACATCAAGAAAATCTAAGATTCTCCATAAGTCGCAAAATCAAGAAATTTGGTGCAATATGATAGTATATAGATTCCAAAATATTTTTGACCGTTTGAAATAACAAAATGCACAAACTATGTAAAGCAGACCTTTAAATGTTTGCAGAACATAGTTTGTGCATTCATCAATTATAAACTTTGATTTGCAGTTCTATTTTGTTGATTCCTTTAAGACCACCTCATAGGACAGCAGGGTTCTCCTCTCTACCTCGATTCCTTCGATCAGATCGAGCAGTGTCTTGCATGCGACCATTCCAAGCTCCTTGGAGTTAAACTCCAGGGATGTAATGGCCGGTACATTGTTCTCAAGTACCATACTGTTATAAAACGATGCCACACGAATGTCCTTTGGAACGCTGATATGCTTCTCACGGAGTTTCTTTAATACCCGGCTGCAGATCGCATCATCCATGCAAAGGATGCAGTCTGTCTTACGCTCTAGCACTTCCTCCACTGTTTTATCAATGACCACATTATTGTCCAGATTCAGATAGAGCAGGGTCGGATCAATGCGTTCATGCATTTTCTCATACGCCTCACGAAAGCCACGCAGACGGCTCTGTGTAACCACGTGGTTCTCGTCCCCACCGATCAGTGCAATATTCTTCATTCCTTTCATCAGAATGATCGACGTCAGTTCCTTACAGGCACTCTTATGGTTATGATCGATCTGTATGACACCCTTATAATTCGACGAACCGATCGTCACAAACGGAATGTTTTTCGTCTGGAGATACTCGATCTGCGCGTCCTTTACAAAAGTTCTCATCAGGATCACACCATCTACCTTATGATTCGTTACGATCCGTTCGAGCGATGCGGTATCATTGTTCTTGCAGATAGACAGCAAGATATCATACTCCATAATTTCTGCGATCTCCTGGATTCCCAGCAGACATTCCTGAAAGAAAGTAAGATCGACCACCGCATAATCTGCAGGCATGACTACACACAGATTATAGGTCTTTGACTGTGCCAGACTCTTAGCGATCACATTCGGCTTGTAATCATGCTCCTCAATATATTGTAAAACACGATCTCTTGTCTCACTGCCGATCCGTCCTTTGCCGGAAATGGCACGCGACACGGTTGTCTTCGATACGCCAAGCGCCTCTGCGACATCCGCGATCGTTATACTTCGATTTTCTTCGTTCCCCATCATTTTTCACTCTTCCCTCATACACTGTTTGTTTGCTTTTTCAGCAAAGTCTCCATCAACTTGCGCATTTGTTGCGCATTTTCATTATCGTACTATTCCAATTAAAAAACAAGTATCTTTTTTTGCGCAAGCGGTTGCGTTATTTTCTTTTATCATATAAAATGCACTTATACTTGTCAATATCTATGGCTGATTTTTATATCATATAACAGCCGGCATTTTACAAATTGGGGGAATTTATTTTATGAAGACAGATCACTTATTATTTGGTGCTGCATACTACTCAGAGTACCTTCCATACGACCGTGTGGAAAAGGATATGGCACTGATGGCAAAAGCCGGAATGAACACGATCCGTATCGCCGAATCTACCTGGAGCACTATTGAACCACAGGATGGCAGATTTGATTTTACGCATCTCGATAAGATGCTCGCCGCTTCCGCAAAATACGGGATATCCGTTATCGTCGGCACTCCGACCTACGCGATCCCGACCTGGCTTGCGAAAAAATATCCGGACATTCTTGCCGTAACAGATCATGGTGCAAATATCTACGGTGCAAGACAGAATATGGACATTACACATGCCGGATACCGCTTTCACTGCGAGCGCGTGATCCGTGCGATCATGGAACACATCCGGGATGTTCCTCATATTATCGGCTTTCAGTTAGATAACGAAACGAAAAGCTATGGCACTGCCGGTCCACGCGTACAGGCGATGTTTGTGGAATATCTGAAGGAAAAATATCCGGATCTGGAGACATTTAACCATGAATTCGGCTTTGACTACTGGAGTAACCGGATCAATGCGTGGGAGGACTTCCCGGATGTCCGCGGTACGATCAACCAGAGCTTTGCTGCCGAATTTGCAAAGTTCCAGCGCCTTCTTGTGACAGACTTTCTGAAATGGCAGGCAGATATCATCTCCGAATACAAGCGTCCTGACCAGTTTATCACACAGAATTTTGATTTTGCATGGACGGATCATTCCATCGGCTACCAGCCGGAGGTCAACCAGTATGAAGCCGCCAATGCGACCACCGTTGCCGGATGTGACATCTATCATCCGTCCCAGTCCCTGCTTACCGGTGAAGAGATTACCTTCTGCGGAAATATCTCCCGTAGTCTGAAAAAGGACAATTATCTCGTTCTTGAGACACAGGCACAGGGCAATATCGCATGGCTTCCATATCCGGGTCAGCTCCGCTTACAGGCATACAGCCACATTGCAAACGGTGCAAACAGTATCATGTACTGGCACTGGCACTCAATCCATAATGCCATCGAAAGCTACTGGAAGGGCGTATTATCCCATGATTTCTCCGAAAACGAAACCTATCGCGAGGCATGTACGATCGGTGATGATTTTAAGCGCATCGGCGCACATATAAAGAACCTGAAAAAGAAAAACCGTGTTGCGATCCTGCTTGATAATAATTCTCTGACCGGACTTCGTCTTTTCCCAATAGGGGAACTTGGTGAGCATAGCTATAATGCAGTCGCCCGCTGGATCGGTGATACCTTATACCGCATGAATATTGAGTACGATATGATTTCTTCCGCAGAGCGCGATTTTTCATCTTATGATTGTGTAATCGCACCGGCACTTTACAGTGCATCCGATGCACTTTTAGATGCGCTCACCGGTTATGTGCGTAACGGCGGCCACCTGATCGCAACATTCCGGAGTGCGTTCTGCGATGAACAGCTTAAGATCCACTGTGATATGCAGCCGCATATCCTGCACGAATGCCTTGGTATCCATTATGACCAGTACACCTATCCACAGAACGTACAGATCACACTTTCAGACGGTTCAAAAAGTGACTGTAAGTACTGGATGGATATGGTGTGCTGTGATACTGCCAGACCTCTGTTCTTCTATGAACATCCGGCATGGAAGCCTTACGCTGCCGCTGCGGTCAATGAATACGGACAGGGCTCTGCCTTATACCTTGCTTCCATGTTCGATCAGCATGCGTTGAAAAAAATGCTCCGTGATTATTTTAACAGTTTTTCACCGGAAGTCCTTGCAAACAGTGACTGCCACTTCCCGGTAATCATCAAGGATGGTACAAACGACTTCGGAAAAAACGTCCGTTTCTACTTCAACTACTCCGATAAGGAACAGCGCATTATCTGGGAAAAAGACTCCGGAACGGAACTCCTATCTGCTAAGGCAGTTGTCAATGGCGATACACTCCGGCTTGCGCCTTGGGGATTCATAATCGTAGAATACTAATTCCATGATCCCTGCAAACACAAACGACCCATGTACTACCATATTGTGTAATACATGGGTCGTTTTTAGTTTCTCTATAACTGCATGTTACGCATCTCATAAAAGATGCCCTTCTTCTCCATCAGCTCATCATAGCTTCCAAATTCTGCAATCCCGCCATTTTCAATGACTGCGATCCGGTCTGCATCCCGGATCGTAGACAGACGGTGTGCTACGATCAGTGTCGTCCGGTTCTTCGCCAGATTGCGGGTTGCCTCCTGTATCTGTTTTTCGGAAATTGTATCCAGCGCAGAGGTTGCCTCATCCAGGATCAGTATCTTCGGATTGCGGACGAATGCGCGGGCGATTGAGATACGCTGCCGCTGTCCACCGGAAAGATTACCGCCATGCTCCTGTATTCTGGTTTCTAACCCATCCGGAAGCTGGTCGATCATCTCCTTTAAGTTCGACGCACGTAACACCTGATCTAACTCTTCATCTGAGATATTCGAAAGACCATAGGTGATATTTTCCCGGATCGTGCCGGAGAATAAGATCGAAGTCTGCGGCACGACTGCAATATGCTTGCGGTAACTATGGAGGTTCAGGGTAGTAATATCATTCCCATCGATGCATACCTGTCCGGTGGAGGCTTTCGAAAAGCCGATGACCATATTTAAGATCGTCGACTTACCGGCACCGGATGGTCCGACAAATGCGATCGTCTCCCCCGGATGGATATGGAAGTCCAGATGCTTTAAGACCGGTTCCCTGCTATCCGGATACTCAAACGATACATCCGAGAAAACAATATCGCCCTGTACATCCCTCACCTTTTTCTTCTTCCGGTTGTCTTCCACATCCTCCGCTGTTAAGACATCACCGATGGAATTCACGGATTCTAAGCCCTTTGCAACAATCGGGATCAGACTGATAACACCGGAAACGTTACTTACGATCGTCGCAAAATAAGTCTGATAAAGCACGACCTCGCCCACGCTGATCCTTCCCTTCGAAGCCAGATACCCGGTAAATGCAAGGCAGATCACCTGAAAGACCTGAAATGTCACCCAACTGATCGAAGAAAAATAGGTCTGCACCATATCAAGCTGCAATCCCTTACGTGCAACCTGCTTTAACTGTGTCTGGATCCGTGAGGTCTCCTGCTTCTCTAACGCATGCGCCCGTGTGACCGGAATCATCTCGACCATCTCCATCACCTGTACGGACGTCTCTTCCATCTCATGCCTGAAGTCATAGTTGTACCGTTTGATCTTCCCCTTGAAAAACACCATGATAAATACCGCAAGCGGAACCGTTGCACCAAAGAAAATAAATACAACAATATCCTTGCTTAACACGATTCCAAGTGCTACTACAATATTCAGCAGAATAGACAGCATCGTGATAAAGATCTGGGAGGATAAGGTTTCCACCTGCTCTACATCACGCATGATCTTTGACTGTAATCGTCCGGATTCCATTTCCTTATGGTAGGTGATCGAGAGCTGTTGCAGCTTTCTCACCAGCGCGCCACGCAGATCCTTTTCCACATTACGAATCGCCTTTGCATACAGCCATGTGTGGATATAATTCGTCAGGACATTCTGCAATACCATGATAATCATAAAGACTGCATTTGCCAGAATAATATGTGTGGAACGATCCGTCGGATTCGTTGCTGCATCAATGATGTTCGCTGTCACCATCGGAAGGATCCAGACCGGAGAATGCTTGCACACGAAAAATACAATAGACCAAAACAGCTCCATATAGTGTCCCTGATACAGCAGGATCAAGGTCTTTAAGCTGTGATTTTTATTGCGCCTGAATAACTCTGTATAATCATTTTTCACGGCATCCTGTTCGATCGCCTGTTCATATCTGTCTTTCATAGATTGGAATCTCCTGTTTTGTCTCAAGCATCTTGTAATGTCACTATAGCATTTTCCGATTCCTACAGATAGAACAAAAACAGATAAAAGTAGTAAAAACATCCGTTACGAACGCGCACGCTTCTTCCTTGAAATCAGATAAAAGGTCACATTAGCTTCCGCATCGGTAACCGGTATGCTCACCCTGTCCGGATAACCGCTTTCCCGGTCTAAGACATAATCGGTAGTAAAACACGGCAGTGAGGACGCTTCCACTAATTCATCGAATACCGATTCCTCCGTCTGTACCAAAAACTTCGATGCCGGCATCTTCTCCCGGCATAACGTATCCCAGAATCCAAGCTCTGACCGGAGAAGAAAATTAAAGCCATTAAGATCTGAAAAACACAGCTTTTTGTGTCTGGCTAAGATATGATCCGGCGGCACACAGACAAACAGCTTCTCCTTCATAAACTCCTTCCCTTCCCAGCCTGATAGGGACACCGGGAACGGAAGAATCCCCATATCACAGCTATCCTGCTCTAAGAACCGGAGCACTTCCTCATTCTGACAGATACCGGAAGAGATCATCCTTCCGGGCTCTCCTGCTTCGAGCTGCTTTAACAGTTCCCAAAGTGGTGCCGGTGCACAGGAGCGTATCACGACTGTCCTCTGCCGCTCCTCAAATACCTGCACCTGTGCGATCATCTGATCCGCTTCTTCCAAAAGCTTTTTTGCATAGCTCACTGCGAGCTGTCCTGTTTCATTTAATGCAATCCTGTTTTTGCTCCGGCAAAAAAGTGATGCCCCAAACGCTTCTTCAATATTCTGCATGGAGCGTGTGATAGATGGTGTGGAAATATGCAGTTTCTCTGCAACGCCTGATAAAGTTCCTATTTCGGCAAACAGAACAAGCTGTTTTAATTCTTCCAGATTCAGCATAATTTTTCTTCCTTAGTTTTCATTTTTTGAAAAGTGGTTTTCAATATTAATAGTGTACTTGAAAGCAAAAATAAAGTAAAGTAACGGTAGAAAAAATACAGACAAAAGGAGAGGATACCATGGAATTTGTTACATTAAACAACGGAATTAAAATGCCAAAGTTAGGATACGGTGTCTATCAGACACCACCGGAAGATACGAAGCGTTGTGTCTTAGATGCGATCGAAGTCGGTTACCGGAGTATCGATACCGCACAGGCTTACTTCAACGAAGAAGGGGTCGGTGATGCGTTAGCAGAATGCGGACTTCCAAGAGAGGAATTTTTCTTAACGACCAAGGTCTGGATCACGAATGCCGGTTACGAAAAAGCGAAGGCTTCCATCGAGGAATCCTTAAGAAAGCTTCATACCGATTACCTCGACCTGCTGCTGATCCATCAGCCGTTTGGCGACTATTACGGAACCTATCGTGCCATGGAGGAGTTCTATGAAGCGGACAAGATCCGCGCGATCGGTGTTTCTAACTTCGGGCCGGACCGCTATCTGGATATTGAGCACTTTGCAAAAGTAAAGCCTGCCGTAAACCAGATCGAAACCCATGTGTTCCAGCAGCAGAAGTCAGCAAAAGAATATCTGCAAAAATACGGATGCCAGATCGAATCCTGGGGACCATTTGCTGAAGGCAAAAAGGATATGTTCACCAATCCGGTGCTTACAGAAATCGGTGCAAAATATGGCAAGACTGCTGCACAGACTGCACTTCGCTTCCTGTTACAGAGTGATGTCGTAATTATCCCGAAGTCCGTCCACAAGGAACGTATGCAGCAGAACTTTGACCTCTTTGACTTCACACTGACCGCTGAGGATATGGCTGCCATTGAGGCTCTTGATGGTGGAGAAAGCCTGTTCTTCTCCCACTACGATCCAAAGACCGTTGAGTGGTTCATGTCGATCTTATAAGAGAATAAAGTGTGCGCTTGCCGCACGCTCTCGCGCCCGGGCAGATGCATCGTATAATTTCCTATAAGGATTCGGGTGTCAAAAGATGATTTATAAAGATTAAAAAGGCAAAATGCACAAAATATGTAAAGCAAACTTTTATTTGCGCTTTTAAGCTGCAAAGAGCGTTGCAAATGTTTGCGGAACATCTTTTGTGCATTTTGTCAATTACAAAATTTGAAAACATCTTTTGACACCCAAATCCGGGAATATTATAAGTATTTCTTTAATACATCTACCTTATCAAGTGCTTCCCAAGGAAGATCAAGATCGTTTCTGCCGAAGTGACCATATGCTGCGGTCTGTCTGTAGATCGGTCTTCTTAAGTCTAACATCTTGATGATTCCTGCCGGACGGAGATCAAAGTTCTCACGAACGATCTCTACTAACTTATCGTCTGCAAGCTTACCTGTTCCGAAGGTATCTACCATAACAGAAGTAGGCTGTGCTACACCGATCGCATAAGATAACTGGATCTCACACTTCTCAGCAAGTCCTGCCGCAACGATATTCTTTGCAACGTAACGTGCTGCATATGCTGCGGAACGGTCTACCTTTGTGCAGTCCTTACCGGAGAATGCTCCACCGCCGTGACGTGCATATCCGCCGTAGGTATCTACGATGATCTTACGTCCGGTTAAGCCTGCATCTCCGTGCGGTCCACCGATTACGAAACGTCCGGTCGGATTGATGAAGAACTTGGTATTCTCATCTACTAACTCTGCCGGTAATACCGGATCAAATACATACTTTTTGATGTCCTCATGGATCTGTTCCTGTGTAACATCCTCATCATGCTGGGTAGATAATACAACTGCCTCTAATCTCTTTGGCTTGCCGTTCTCATCATACTCAACCGATACCTGAGACTTTCCGTCCGGTCTTAAGTAGCTTAAAGTACCGTCTTTTCTTACCTTTGTAAGCTGTAATGCCAGCTTATGGGCAAGCGAGATCGGATATGGCATATACTCTGCTGTCTCATTTGTTGCATAACCAAACATCATACCCTGATCGCCTGCACCGATTGCTTCGATCTCTTCGTCTGACATCTTGTTCTCTTTTGCTTCTAATGCCTTGTCAACACCCATTGCGATGTCTGCGGACTGCTGGTCAAGTGCTACCATAACTGCACAGGTATGTCCGTCAAATCCGGTCTCTGCATGATCGTATCCGATCTCGTTTACAGTCTTGCGGACGATTCCCGGAATATCTAACTGCGCCTTGGTTGTGATCTCTCCGGTTACTAATACGAATCCGGTACAGCTTGCTGCCTCACAGGCAACACGGCTCATCGGGTCCTGCTCCATGCATGCATCTAAGATCGCGTCAGAGATTGCATCACACATTTTATCCGGATGTCCTTCGGTTACTGATTCGGATGTGAATAATAACTTCTCCATCTTTTTTCTCCTCTCGTTTTGTTGAATGTTAAAAGGTCCGCTTACATTCATAAGCGGACCCGATAGTCTAAAGATAATCAAATCCTCTTATTGTTCGATTGCTCGCTCAGGTAGGCACCTTCCTGTTCGTGGGGTTGCCGTGACTTCTTCGATCCTATGTATCTCCATCACTCTGAATAAGAGAAATATTACAATATGGAATTTTCAAATCTCCGTCTGCTAAGATACACCTTATTTGTGATCTTGTCAATACCTGTTTTGCAGACTATTTTTTGATTGTTTTGCCGGAAGCGTAACTGCTGGTATATTTTCCGGAATATGCCTGAACGGTATAGGTATACTTCTTACCCTTTTTCACCTTCTTATCCAGATAGGAGCTCTTTCCTGCACCCTTTACGGTCGCAATCTTCTTCCACTTACCGTTACTGCTCTTTTGCAGCACATAATGCCTTTAGTAATGTACAGTTTGCGAAATACTCTCCCTGTCTTCCACGCTTGTAAAATTCCTTCACACTTGCCGGATAACAGATGCGCTCGATCTTCGGACAGTCATGGAATGCGGTATACTCAATCTTAGACAGCTTTGCGTTTTTTGCAAAAACAACTTTTCTTAAGGATGTGCAGCCTGCTGCCTTACCCTCCATGGTCTTTACGCCTGCCGGTATGTAAAGCTCTTCTAGGTATTTATTGCCGGAGAACGCCTCCATACTGCTATTTCCGATCTTTTCCACCGAAGATGGAACAAAGTATATTTTATCCTTTTTCCCATTCGGATATAACAGAAGTGTCTTTCCATCCTTCGAATATACGATACCATCCTTCGACATCAGTTCTTTGTTTTTCTTATCCACTTCGATCGTTTCGATCGGGCTGTTTGTGATAGAAACCGGTGATTCCTGATTCAGATACTGTGAAAGCACCCGTTTCTTTAAATACTTCGTATCTGAAAACATGTCTGAATATGCCAAGTAACGAACTTTCGTTGTTCATGACAAAGGTATCACCCTTTTTCGCCAGTGGATAGGTGTACAGCCACAGATGATCCTTGGTATAGAGCACGCCATCCTCTGCAACATACTATGTGTTCCTGGCATCTACCGTGATCTTCTCTAATGACGGCATGGAAATAAACGCCCACTGATGGATCGTCTTTATACCTGCCGGTATGGACAGTTTCTTAACAGAGGAATAGGATAATGCACACTGTCCTATTCCGGTTACGGTGTACTTCACCTTCTTGTAAGTAACCTTAGATGGGATCTGATAGGTACCGGAACACTTTGATCCATCAGTCAGCCATACTTCTCCACGTCCTGTTACCTCATAGGTGACTTTATCCACAGTAAAGGTCTTGCCTGTTGCAAGCTGTGTACCTGTCGCATCTACACCGAGGGCTTCGACCTCATCCTCTGTGTCTGCTTCCTTCTCAGTTTTTCTTGTCTTCTGCGTTTCCTGTTTCTCTTCGACAGGTTCTGCCTTCTTCGTCCGGGATTTCTTTTCTTCCCCCACAGCTTCTGTTGTCTTCTCTGTCTCAGTCTCCTGCGCTTCTTCGATGGCTTCTGCTGTCTCTGTTTCTGCTTCTTCCTGTGCCTTCAATTCTGTATCTTCTGTGGCAGGCTCTGCTGTCTCTGTTTCCGCAACCTTCTCTGTCGATTCTGTTACTTCATTTTCTATCGCCTCGGTCGCAGCTTCTTGTGTCTGACTGCTCTCCTGATCCAGCACCAGCTCAGCTTCATCTGCCCGGATCTCACCAGCCGGGAGCGATACGCCAAGCATTGCTGTCATGGCAACTACCGAGATTACCTTTTTATAGTTTCTCTTCATAATCGTCCTCCTTTGTTTTTCTACATTTTACGCTTTTTCTCAAAACTACAATGCTTTCCGTCTG
>CACZPJ010000071.1 GCA_902782995.1 uncultured Lachnospiraceae bacterium
CCCTCTTTCGCAGTTTCAGGTACTTGTTTCGCAGTTATCTTTCTATTGTTTTATATATTTTAATTCTGATATGCATTTCTCTTCGTACATAAATTGCATATTCCGTGCCATATGTGTATAATAATAAGGAAATAATACGATAACAGGGGGAAGTATGAAAGCAGAAGAATTTGTGAGATTGCATGCAGATGACACAAGAGGTTACTGTGCCTGCATCATTGATAAAAAAGGAAATATTTTTGAGTGTCCGAAGGGACATTTAGAGGCGTTGTTCGATTTAGACGGAGTACAGGATACGCTCTCTAGCATTCCGGACAATGTTTCCCCATTATTCTATATGATCGAGAAAACCGGTGCTGTTGTGGTTGACTATGAGAATCAGGTCTATGACCATGACCTGACGCAGGAGCAGCGGTATGCACTGATCGCTCTTGGAGATCATCATATGATTCTGACGAATCCGAAGAATATCCATGCGAATATTTACCTATAAGACATATCATAATGATCCATCCAGTAAGCGGATGGAATAAAATCGTGTGCTTCCATATTAGAAGCAAGCCAGATCTGCATGACTGCATCCAGATCTGGCTTCTGAAACTTTCTGATCATAAAATCTCCTACTTCAAAATAACAACCGAATATGCCGGCATCGTCAATTCCCCATACTCTAAGGTCACTGCATCCTCTCCGGTCGTCAGCATTCCACCGATTGCAAGCTCTGCATCCGGACTCATCTTCACATCCGAAACATCTACGGTCTGCTCCTGATCCGAGATGTTAAATACCAGCATGATCTGTGTACCATCATATTCCTTCGTGAGAACACAGATGTTATCATCGGACATCTCTTTTACAAACTCCACGCTTCCCCGTGCAATCTGCGGATACTCATTCCGAAGCTTGATCGCCTGCTTGTAGAAGTTATAAATGGATAGTGGATCGTTCTGCTGTTCTTCTAAGCTGTCATACTTCATCTTGACTGCATCCATGTCAGACGTTCCCTTACACATTCCGTCTGCTGACGCATCCTTCGACCAGTACATAGGTGCACGCTTATTCTCGTCCTTGCCGGAACCCTTCATGCCAAGCTCATCTCCATAATAGACATATGCTGCACCACTCATCATCAGATTCATTGCTGCACCCATCTTTGTCTGTGCCTCGGCAGCTTCACAGGAGTAATAGCCTGCGTTTCTGCCCATATCGTGATTCGAATAAAATGGTGCATCAATATAGTTCTCATTGTATTCACCGAACTTCTTCTGTAAGGATGCCACCTTTTTTCCATAGGTCGAGGCAGTTGCCTTGCCTACCTTTTTTACACTGTTTGCAATCGTTCCGTCTGTATTGGCAAATGCAAAGTTAAACATACTGTCGACACCACTCGCATAATACTGTGCGTAAGTGTCCATATCTGTCCAGCATTCACAGACGATGTAGGCATCGTCCTTTTTCGCCTTGACCATGTCGTTAAACCAGCTTAAAACGTCCACATTCTTATCGTTCTGACCGGAATAGTACTCTCCGGTTGCGTCCATACGGAAGCCATCTACGCCAAGGTCTAACCAGAAGCTTGTGATATCATCAAATTCCTTACGCACTGCTTCACTTGCAAGATTCAGATCCGGCATCTCACTCCAGAACTTGCCTTCATAGTACCAGCCGGTATCTCCGACCGGATAATAAACCTCGCTCTTCTTTTCCTTGCTGAAGTTATAATAATCAAAGTACGGGCATTCCTCTGCGGATGGCTCTGCACCGTTTAAGCCCTTGATATAATCACATGCCT
This sequence comes from uncultured Lachnospiraceae bacterium, assembly GCA_902782995.1. Taxonomy (GTDB): domain Bacteria; phylum Bacillota; class Clostridia; order Lachnospirales; family Lachnospiraceae; genus Roseburia_C. The sequence continues at coordinate 1,793 of CACZPJ010000071.1, forward strand.
GTGTAAACCACGGGTGCTTCGAAGAGGTATGGTTCATCACAAAATCGATGATCACGTTGATCCCGCGCTCATGACAGTCTGCGATCAGTTCCTTAAAATCATCCATCGTACCATACTCCGGATCGATCGCTTCATAATCTGTCACATCATACTTATGATAGGTTGTGGATGGCATGACCGGCATCAGCCAGATTCCGTTCACGCCAAGATCGGTGTCCGTCTTATCATCCCCATCGTTCAGATAATCCAGCTTGTCGATCAGTCCCTTAATATCACCGATTCCATCACCATTGCTGTCATAAAAGCTGTACAAAAATACCTCGTAAAACGTCCGGTACTTATCGTCGATCACCTGTAATGCATTGTCGTTTGCCTGCATCATTGCAATACTTTTCACCTGTCCTGCTTCTGTCTCGGTTTCCGCAACATTCTCCGTTGCAGTTACCTCACCCTTTTGTCCGTTCCCACCACAGCCGCTAAGCAGTGAACCCGTGGTTAGACAAAGCGCAAGGAGCAAAGCCTGAATTCTTCTTTTCATAGTCCCTATCCTTTCTCAGTCAGATCTGTAGATAAAGAAATAAGAGGCTTTCACCTCTTATTTCAAAATTGTTTATTGAATTGTACACATTAACCCTTTACAGCACCGGTCATACCGTCTACATAGTAACGCTGCATGTAAATGAATAATGCTGCGATCGGAATAGAGATACAAACTGCACCGGCTGCGAAGCAGGTATACCAGTTATCAATGTATTCCTTCTCAAGCATTCTCCAAAGTCCAATGGATACGGTGTAGTAATCTGCATTTGCACGGCAGATAACCTTTGCGAAAATAAAGTCGATCCACGGTCCGATAAAGGATATTAATACGGTGTAAACGATGATCGGTTTACTAAGTGGCATTGTTACCTTTGTAAATACCTGGAACTTTGTACATCCATCGAGGATTGCTGCTTCATCGAGTGACTTCGGGATTGTATCAAAGAATCCCTTTGCAACGTAGAAGCCAAGTCCACTACCTGCGGAATATACAAGGATCAAAGCCACACGGATCATTGAACCTTCAGAAAGACCGATTGCCTTTAAGATGTAGTATACAGCAACCATGGACATGAATCCCGGGAACAGTCCTAAGATCATTGCCACGTTCATGAATGGCTTTCTCATCTTGAAACGAAGTCTTGACATACAGTAGGAAACAGATAATACGAAGAATGTTGAAATAATACATACGAAGATCGCAATGATCAGGGTATTCATAAACATCTTCGGGAAGTTCAATACCTGAGTATCTGTAAATAACTTCACATAGTTCTTAAGTGTATAGCTCTTCGGGAAGAAGGTGGATACATAAGATCCCTTCTCTGCACGGAAGCTGGTTAAGATTACCCAGAAAATCGGGAATAACCAGATGACCGCTAAAACTGCCAGACAAACATGCACGATCACGTTTGTGATTTTCTTTCTTACTTTTACAGAACTTGTAATCTGTTTGCTCATTATTGGAATCCCTCCTCGTCTTTGTAAGAACCTGAATTACGATAGGTTACCAATGCTACGATTGCCAGTACGATGAAGGTCATGATACCAATGACAGCTCCCAGGTTATAGAACTGCTTATCAACCGTCAGCTTATACAACCACGTAACCAGAAGATCTGTCTTACCGGCTGTCTTTCCGACCGGAGTAGGGTTACCACCGGATAACAGGAAGATTACGTTGAAGTTGTTGATATTTCCTGTAAATGTTGTAATCAGATAAGGTGTTGTTACGAATAACATGTACGGTAATGTAATCTTAAAGAATGTCTGAACCGGAGTAGCTCCATCGATCTTAGCTGCTTCGTATAACTCAGCAGGGATATTCTTTAAAATACCGGTTACCTGCATCATCGTATATGGAATACCAACCCAGAGGTTGATCACGATAACGGTTACTCGTGCCCACGTTGCATCCGTCCAGAACGGAAGCGACTTATTAATGATTCCGGCGTTCTTCAGTAATACATTGACAGCACCGCTCTCATTTAACATGGTTCTCATGATCAGTAAGGATACGAACTGAGGAACTGCGATTGATAAGATAAAGCAGAATCTCCAGAAGCCTTTTGCATGTGTTTCCTTACGGTTGATCACGATTGCAAGGATCATACCGAAAATGTAGTTTAAGAATGTTGCAAAGATTGCCCAGATGATCGTCCATCCAAGTACGGACCAGAATGTCTGACCAATGGCATCCTGCATATTTAGTACCTTCTTAAAGTTGGTAAGTCCAACCCAGTCGAATAACACAAGATGATCATCCTGTTTACTGTAATTCGTAAATGCCATGGTGATCATGAACACCAGTGGTAAAACTGTGAATGCAAGAACACCTGTCAATGGCAGAGATAACAATAATTTATGTAAATTTTGATCGAACAAACTCTTGATGTCTTCATTAAATGTATTCAGATGCTTTCCTTCTTTTGCAAGCACCTCTGCTTTATAAGAACTCTTGACTGATTCTTTCCATGCAATAATAAATGCAATCGTTAAAAATATCGTTGCAACTCCATACAATAAGATCAGCAGAGAGTTGTCACCTGCCGTATATTCATATATACCCTTTTTCTCATTCCATACTTCCACCTGTTCCTGTGTTCCAAGGGATGGGAGCATAGATAAATTGTAGATACCGCTTTTGATCATAAAAAAGATGTATCCAACTTCTATTGCCAAGAACATAAGTCCCTTGACGATCTGCTTGTGGCAGATATTACCAAGTCCCATGATCAGTAGGGATAACTTTGTAATGACATTTCCCTTAACCACTGCGTTTGTCAGTGTGTATGGGGTCTGAAAGTCTTTTCCTGCCTTCTTTTTCTTCTCTACAGACTGCTTTTTCACTATGTAGCCTCCTTAATTCTAACAGATATGACACAGGGGGTGTCAGCCTCATTTTCTAACACCCCGGATGTCTGTATCTGTCTATTCACACGAATGGATTACTCTGTTGCGTTCTCTGCCTCAGATGTATTCATTGCTGTGTTAAACTTCTCTGTCTGGTCAGCTGCATTGTCATGTGTAACCTCACCGTTAACGATTGCTTTACCCATGTTCTCTGCTGGTGTCCAGTAGTTGCTCATTGCAGCTACGAATGGCTGTGTGATAGATGTGCTGTCGAATGTATCGTTCTGAGCTGTTACAACTGCATCAGTCTGGATAGCATCCTGTGCAAGTAAGTCTGTGTTACAAGGAACAACGCCTCTGTCATCATAATGAGCCTGCTGTGCTTCTGCACTTGCTAAGTACTGAGCTAATGCGATAGCTACCTGCTGATTCTCACATTTTGGATTTACACCGATTGCTTTAGATCCAGCGAAGGACTTCATCTGAACATCGTTTCCGTTTACCTTGATTGTAGGAAGTGCTGCAACACCCATGTTATCGCCAAGTGCTTCCTTAACAGAAGCTGCATCCCAGGAACCTGAGAACATAGCCTTGATGCTTCCATCACGAAGACCTGCAATACCAGCTCCATCAGCATCGTTTACGAAGTTAGGATTTGCAACTAAGTCTACTAAGTAATCTGTAACCTGTGTTCCCTTGTCACCGGAGAAATCGATTCCAGCGGACTCATCCATCTGGTCATCACCGAACATTGTACCACCGTTAGCTACATAGAAAGAAGCGATGTACCAAGAGTTTGTTAATGGGAAAGCTACCTTTCCTTTCTCTAACATTGTATCAAGGCTCTTGATATCGTCATCTGAGAATGCGCTCTTGTCATAATACATATACCATGTATTTGTTGTGAATGGGAAACCATATACAGATCCGTCAAGTGATACGGAATCAATGATTGCCTGTGAGTTTGTTGACTGAACAACCTCTAATGCGCTTCCGCCTAATTTTGCTAATGCATTGTTAGCAACGAGGTCTGTGATGTTATCGTTAGCATACATATAAACGTCTGCTGCTGCATCTACGTCCTGTGTTACGTTAGACTTTGCATCACCTTCTGGACATACGCCATAGCTGAAGTTGATGTGCCAGTTTGGATGCTGAGCTGCGAACTGCTCACACATTTTTGGAAGCCAGTTACCCTGATCTTCTGCCTGATCTTCTGCTGGAGACCAAACGGTCAGATCACATGTGATCTCTTCTTCATCATCGGAAGATGCATCTGCAGTTGCTTCTGTATCTGCTTTGTTGTCTGTTGTTGTTGCTGCGTTATTGCTGTTACCCTCTGTTTTGTTGTTGCCACAGCCTGTCATGGATGCTACCATAGCTGCAACAAGGAATAATGATAATGCTTTCTTTTTCATGTTTTCCTCTCCTTTTTTTGAATTCATTCAGCATTTATATAAAATGAAACCTCATCTTATATCGTATTAAATATGTAATTACCGGCGGTATACCGTTGCAAGTGTGCGGATCCATGCCCGCCGTTCTTCACTTAAGGTATCTGTGCCTAAACGCCACTTCCAGTTGTGTCCAACCGTAGATGGCTGATTCATTCTGGCTTCATTTCCAAGTCTTAAGATATCCTGCATCTGTACGATCACGACATCTGCGATACTGCTGTAAGCCAGCCGGATAAATGCATCCGGTATTTCCTCTTTGGAATTGATATTCATATATTCATACAGGTAAGCCAGCTCGTATTCTGTCTTGTCCCTGAAATGACCAACAATCGTCTCGTTATCATGCGTTCCTGCATATACAACCTGATTCGTCTCGGTATAGTTATGTGGAAGATGTTCGTTCGCGGTATCCCCGTCAAATGCAAACATCAATATCTTGATTCCCGGCCATCCGACACGTCCCAGTAACTTCTTTGCTCCCGGAATCGGTGTCCCGATGTTCTCTGCGATCACCTTGCAGCTTCCAAGTTCTGTCTCGACTGCATCGATCAGCTTCTTACCCGGTCCTTTGTTCCACTTGCCACTCTTTGCGCCCTCATGCTTTGTCGGAATACTGTAATACTTGACGATTCCAAGGAAATGATCGATACGGATCACATCATATAATCCAGCATTGGCTCTCATGCGGTTCTTCCACCATTCGAACCCATGCTTCTCCATGTAATCCCAGTTGTATAATGGGTTGCCCCATACCTGACCGTCCTCAGAAAAACTATCCGGCGGGCTTCCTGCCACATTCTTAAGTGTGCCGTCTGCCTCAACCTGAAAACGTTCCCGGCATGCCCAGACATCTGCGCTGTCTAATGCTGCATAAAGTGGTATATCACCGATCAGTTGAATTCCTCTTGCATTCACATACTGTCTTAACTCATTCCATTGTTCGTAGAACTTATACTGTGTGAACTTCCAGAAATCCGTCTGTCCCTTAAGCTTCTCACAATAAGAAGTAACTGCCTTCTCATCATGCATCTTCAATTCATCGGGCCAGGTTGTCCATTCCCGGTTGCCAAGCTCTGTCTTGATCGCCATGAACTGTGCATAATCCTCAATCCAGAAGCTGTTGCGCTCCACAAACTGGCGAAATGCCGTCTGCTCTGTGTCAAACCGTTCAAATGCAAGCTTCAGCACCTGAAAACGATTTTCAAAAAGGTTCGCATAATCGATATCTCTTTCGTCGCTTCCCCAGTTGAACCCCCGGATCTCTCCCTGTGTCAGAAGTCCTTCCCGCATCAGGCGGTCAAGATCGATCAGGTACGGATTCCCTGCAAAGGAAGAAAGCGACTGATACGGACTATCTCCATAGCTCGTAGGACCGATTGGAAGTACCTGCCAGTATCTCTGTTTCAGATCTACCAGTAGATCCACAAACCGGAATGCTGCGTCCCCTAAGGTACCGATTCCATATGAAGATGGCAGGCTTGTGATTGCCATCAGAATTCCGGCCCCTCTAGTTAGCTCCTTCGCCTCCAATTTTCTTCCCCCGTTTGCTGCTTTCTTTCGAATTTTATTTTCGATATTTTTCGTATCTAAGATTATTTTATATCTTAGCTACTGTTTTGTCAACGAAATCACCCTGTTTGACACCATTTTTGCCATTATTGACGTATTTGTGTTGTCATTTTTGTATATTTTCACAACCAAAGCTTGTTTTATTTTCGAAAATATTTTTTTATGTCTATTGTAAAAAATTTTTGTTTTTTATATAATTAGTTTTGTGAGAAAAAACGAAAGAAAAAACAGGAAAACGTAGTTTTACGCGTGTGGAGGAAGTTATGGTTACGATCAAAGATATTGCAGCCAGACTTGGTATTTCCGTCAGCACTGTTTCAAAGGGCTTAAGCGGCGCAAGTGACATCAGTGATGAACTTCGTCAGATGGTTCTTGACACTGCCGTGGAGATGGGTTACCAGTCTAAGAAAATGAAAAAAGATGAAAATAAAAAGCTCTGTCTTTTTATTGAGAATATGGATTATGAGACGTCAAACCAGTTTGGATATGATATTATCCTCGGTTTTAAGCAGGCAGCCTTCCGCGAAGGCTGGACCGTTACGGTTGTTCCGGTAACCCCTGCCTTTCAGTTGGAAGAAAAATATGACACCTACATGTTAAAAAATGGTTTTTCCGGCGGCTTTCTGGTTGGATTTGCCCTGCATGACGAATGGATGCGGCAGTTGAACTTCACCTCGATCCCGACGGTACTGTTTGATAACTATATTAAGAAGAATCCGCATGTCTGCTATGTCGGAACAGACAACTTCGAAGGCATCGAGATCGCGATCGACCATCTCTACCAGCTTGGTCACAAAAAGATTGCCTTCCTAAACGGTTCTTTGTATTCCATGGTTTCCGAACAGCGTTATCAGGCGTTTCTTGACAATATGAAGGAACATGAATTAGAGATCGATGAGGATCTGATCGCACATGGATATTATGTCGCAGACAGTGCAAAATACCATGTACCGAACTTCCTTGCAGCCGGAGCAACGGCGATCCTCTGTGGTAATGACCTGATCGCTTCCGGTGTTATCACCGAATGTCAGCAGCGCGGCTTCCATATCCCGGATGATATCAGCGTGGTCGGCTTTGATGACCTGCCGATCTCCTCTTATCTTGATCCACCGCTTACCACCGTAAGACAGGATCGTATCGAGCTTGGCAAGTGCGGTTTTGCCGCCCTGAATAACCTGATCCACCACGTATCCGTCAGCAAGACACTGATGCGCCCGCAGTTGATCACACGTTCCTCCACTGCCCCATGCAAGCGTCAGTTAGAATTGTAACTATTATATCTAATGTAAAAAGAATGCCCGGTGTCAGACAATCACATGCACACACTTGTCTGATCCGGACATTCTTTTTCGTTTATAGGAAATTATCTATTTAACAGGCTACTATCTCCTTGATGAAAAATTCCTTTCCGCTGAGCAATTCAAAATCGTTCTCCCCGCAGGACGGACAGATTCCCTTCTCTTCGATCAGATTGTAAACACAGCCGCAGTGACGGCACCTTCCGTTGCCGGGGATGATCTCGATCTCCAGCTTCGAGCCTTCTAAAATCGAGCCATCCACGGCTGCCGGATAGATTTTTTTCATATATTTCGGGATCATCGAACACAGTTCTCCCACCTGTAAAACAAGCTTTTGTATTTTTTCTACTTCGTTTTCCTCGGCAACCTGTGTCACCTGTTTCACTACTTCAAGCAGTACACCCAGTTCATGCATATGAATCTCTTCTCCTACTTTCTTCCGCTGATCGCGTCCTTTACCTTGGTTACCATGATCTTTCCCTGACGTTTTACCATGTTTTTCACAACAACCGGCTTCATATCAAGGAACTGTACGCCTTCTCCATCGTAAACACGCTCTAAATGGATCGCATCAAACTTACACTTTGTCGTACACTGTCCGCAGCCCACGCACATATAATCATCTACGATGGTTGCTCCACAGCCAAGGCAGCGTTCGGTTTCTTTTTTCATCTGTTCTTCCGTAAAGGTTCCACGGAAGTCACGGAAGCTCTCGCATTCCTTCTGATCCCGTTTGATCTTCTCCGGTCTCTGGCGGGAAGCATTGTCAAATCCTTCTAATACTGCCGCTTCCTTGTCAAGCTCACGGTATACCCTGCGGTCACGTCCGTAAACCAGACTCTGTCCCGGCTGTACAAAACGATGAATGGAGATCGCGCCCTGTTTTCCTGCTGCGATCGCATCGATTGCAAAACGTGGACCGGTGTATACATCTCCACCTACAAAGATGTCCTTCTCTGCGGTCTGGTAGGTAAATCCATCTGCCTCTGCTGTTCCGTTTCTGCGAAGCTCTACCTTCGAACCATCTAACAGACTGCCCCAGCAGATTGACTGTCCGATCGATAACAACACATAGTCTGCCTCTACG
>CACZPJ010000072.1 GCA_902782995.1 uncultured Lachnospiraceae bacterium
GTTGCGAAGTTATGTCCCGGGTTCTTGTATGCGATCAGAACCTTATTGACATATTTCATCGGGTCTAAGGAAGCATTCTCTGCCCGCTGGCTTAAGCTGTCCTTGAACTGGTTTAAGATCTGGAAGCTTTCCGTCGGATCTTCCTCACCAACGGCTTCGGATAACAGATCCCGGTCGATTGTGATCGCACCCTGTGAATCAACGGAAAGACCGATCCGGGAAAAGCCTTCGGAATAACTTCTTGCAACATTACCAAGATCTGCGATCAGACGCTTGCTGCCCTGCTGGCGGTCAGCGTAGCTGTCTGCTGTCTCGATCATCTTGTTATAGGATGAAACAAGTGTATCGATATTATCGATGACGGCATCTACATTCGGCTTGTAACCGATCTGGGCAGGTGCATCGTCTGCACTGATCCCCTTCAGGTTCAGTTCAAATACATTATTCACAGTGAAGGTATTCGAGTAAGACGAACGTTCATTTCCGTTTAACAGGAACAAAGAGTTATGGGCTTCTGTTGCGACCTGGTCAATGCCAAGGGTATGCATGGCTGAGATCGAAAGATTCGATCCGCCTGCGACAATGTGGAACTGCTCGGTTTCACCATCGTTTCGTCCGGTCTGCTTCGAAGAGATCTTCAAGGCACTCTGGTTCTGCTCGTCGGTCAGAAGTTCCGCACTCAGACCGATACCAGAGTTGTTGACTAAACGAGCGAGCTTCTCTAATACGTTGCGGTTCGTATCCGCTGGATTGACATTGTACTGGAACTCATAGGAGTTCGAATTCGTATTCAGGTCAAAGGAATAACTGCCCGGAAGAATATCAAGCTGGTTGTCCTTCAGGTAATTACCAAGGTTCGACTGTGCAGCCGCAAGCTGTTTTACTTCGATGGAAAAGCTGGTGTCATCATCTGCATCCGCCCCCTGACCGATGTAGTTGACATCGACAATATCCGGCTGGCTTGAAACTGCCACCTTTTTACGGAAGGCACTCTCGATACCGGAACCGCCTTCCGATAAGGAGGCGATGATATTTTTGATATTCCGCGCGTTCTCCTTGATGTCGATCGCGAACTTATCAACATCCCCGCTCTTTTTGATCTTGTAAAGAGGGGATTCTTTATTAATTTTTACAATATTATTATAGGTATTGCGCAATTCGCTTTTCTTATGTGCATCATAGCGGGATACTGTCTGCTTCCCGTATGTTGTCAGAAAGTAATTATACGCATTATCCATGATGGCAGCCGCCATACGATCCCCTCCTTTCATCCTTGAATCGGGGTTATATAAATCCGTTTATTACATATTATTATAATATAGGTTGACAAAAATGTCATCGTGCAAATATAATAACAATGAACTATATCAGAGTACATTGTATTACAATTCATATATCGGCATACAATGGAAGATACATAAGAGCAAAAGTAAAAGAAAAAGTTGTTGACTGCATAGACGGAGTGTGATATATTAGACTAGCTTGGAAGTAAGTCTTTTTTTTATGCCTAAAAACGGGCATAAGAACACTAAGAAATAATGGAGGTGGAAGTTGTGCGCACGAAGATTACATTAGCATGCACAGAATGCAAGCAGCGTAATTATAACATGACAAAGGATAAGAAAGCTCATCCGGACAGAATGGAAACAAAGAAATATTGCAGATTCTGTAAGACACACACATTACACAAAGAGACAAAATAGTCTTTGCAGTTGTAATGCAGTAGATTGAGCAAAGGAAGTGACAAGTATGGGAGAAACTGAGAACAAGACAAATGCTCCAAAAGAGAGCTGGTTCGAAGGCGTAAAGGCAGAGTTCGGTAAGATCATCTGGCCTACAAAAGAATCACTTGCCCGTCAGACGACAGCAGTCGTCGTTGTGTCAGTTATAGTTGGTCTGATCATTACATTACTGGATAGCGGTATCCAGCAGTTGGTGAATATTCTAGTGAATTTATAATGGAGGCATAGGTGATTTATGGCAGAGGCACACTGGTATGTAGTGCATACCTACTCAGGATATGAGAATAAGGTAAAGGCAAATATTGACAAAACGATTGAAAACAGACATTTGGAAGACCAGATTTTAGAGGTACGTGTTCCGATGCAGGAAGTAGTCGAGCTGAAGAATGGTGCTAAGAAACAGGTTCAGAAAAAAATGTTTCCAGGTTATGTGCTTATCAATATGGTAATGAATGATGACACATGGTATGTTGTCAGAAATACCAGAGGTGTAACTGGATTCGTTGGACCGGGATCAAAACCGGTACCACTCACTGAAGCTGAAATGAGACCACTGGGTATCAAGTCAGACAACATTGTTGTCGATTTTGCAGAAGGAGACATGGTCGTGGTTACCGGCGGTGTGTGGAAGGACACTGTTGGAGCAATCCAGACGATGAACGAGAGCAAGCAGATCGTTACAATCAATGTAGATTTATTTGGCCGTGAGACACCGGTCGAAATAAGCTTTTCAGACGTTAAGAAGATGAATTAAGGAGGCAACCTCAAATGGCAAAGAAAGTAGAAGGATATATCAAATTACAGATTCCTGCCGGCAAAGCTACACCGGCACCACCAGTTGGACCGGCACTTGGTCAGCATGGTGTAAATATCGTTGAGTTTACAAAGCAGTTCAACGCTAAGACAGCAGATCAGGGAGACTTGATTATACCTGTAGTTATTACAGTATATGCAGATAGAAGCTTCAGCTTCATTACAAAGACTCCTCCAGCAGCAGTTCTTATTAAGAAGGCTTGTAACTTAAAGAGTGGATCAGGCGTTCCTAACAAGACAAAGGTAGCTACAATTTCCAAGGCTAAGGTTCAGGAAATTGCAGAGTTAAAAATGCCTGACTTAAACGCAGCATCCTTAGAAGCAGCTATGAGCATGATCGCTGGTACCTGCAGAAGTATGGGTGTAGAAGTAGAAGAGTAGATTTTAGACAAGTGGGAGGGACCGCTCCCGATAATACCACAGGAGGTTATTTAGAATGAAAAGAGGAAAAAGATATATTGAAGCTGCAAAATCAATCGATAGAGCAACTTTATATGATCCAGCAGAAGCAATCAGCTTAGTAAAAAAAGCTGCAGTTGCTAAATTTGATGAGACAATCGAAGTTCATATCAGAACCGGATGCGACGGACGTCATGCAGACCAGCAGATTCGTGGTGCAGTTGTACTGCCACACGGAACAGGTAAGGCTGTAAAGGTTTTAGTTTTCGCTAAGGGAACAAAGTTAGATGAGGCTCAGGCAGCAGGCGCTGACTTCGTTGGTGGAGAGGAATTAATTCCGAAGATCCAGAACGAAGGATGGTTCGATTTCGACGTTGTTGTAGCTACACCTGACATGATGGGTGTTGTCGGACGTCTTGGTCGTGTACTTGGACCGAAGGGCTTAATGCCAAACCCGAAGGCTGGAACAGTTACCATGGATGTAACAAAGGCTGTTAATGACATTAAAGCTGGTAAGATTGAATACAGATTGGACAAAGCAAACATTATCCATGTGCCAATTGGAAAAGCTTCCTTCACAGAAGA
>CACZPJ010000073.1 GCA_902782995.1 uncultured Lachnospiraceae bacterium
CGTGGAAATCTGGGGGCTTTTTTGATGCTGAAAAGCTAGTGAGGAATATTACCGGACATTATTTTTAAGGAATTGTTTATACTCTTTTTATTGTTTCAGGGTTACAGCTATTGTATATTATATTTACAGATGTATGATTGCAAAAGTGCTTAGTCAGGGGAGAATGAATGAGAAATGAAAGAGTAAAAACGAATTTCCAGTATAAAGACCGTCTATTCAGGGTCTTGTTTGGAAATATGGAAATGAAGTCCTATATTTTATCTTTGTAGAATGCTTTGAATGGAACAGATTATACGGAAGAAAAGGATTTTGAGATTACAACATTGGATGATGCGATTTATATCAAGATGAAGAATGATGTCTCGCTGCTGGTAGATAGTTATCTTTCCTTATGGGAGCAGCAGAGTTCTTATAATCCGAATATGCCGCTTCGGGGACTGATGTATTTTGGAAATCTGTATGATGCGTATATCGATGGACATGAGCTTAATATCTATGGTGGATCGCTCGTTAAGATACCAACGCCACAGTATATTGTCTTTTACAATGGTAACAGAGATATGGAGGCGGTTCGCAAGCTGAAATTGTCCGATGCATTTGCACAGCAGGATACATCCCATGAATTTGAATGGACAGCGACCATGTACAATCTGAACAAAGGGAAAAATGAGGAGCTGCTATCCAGATGCAAGCCATTGCAGGATTATATGTCTTTGATCAACTATATCAGAGAAAATCAGGAAAAAGGAATGCCTGTAAAAGATGCAGTCGATCAGGCAGTTGTTAAATGCATTAACAGTGGAATTCTTGCAGATTTTTTGAAAAGCCACAGAGCGGAGGTGATGGATGTGTGTATTACAGAATATAATGAGAAAACATTTATAGATGGCATACGTGCAGAGGGTCGTGATGAAGGTATCAAAGAAGGACGTCTGTCAGCAATTCAGAATATGATCGAGCTGGGACTTACCAAGGAACAGATATTGAAAAAATATACAGAAGAAGAGTATGAACAGGTTGAACAGCGATTATTGAAAAATGTATAATAAAGCATTTACCCTTCCGAATGTTTGACATCGGATCAGGGACAGCTTATAATGGAACCAGTAGGTTCTTTTGGAAAATATTCCGCATGGAGCAGTGCAAAGAGCACCACTGTAAAGAAATAAAGATAAGTGTAAACTTAGGAGGAAATGATTATGCAGCTTAAGGATGTGTTGGGTTTAGAAACCGTTCAGGTACTCGTTGATGAGTGGGCAAAGGCAACCGGTGATCAGGTTGTTTTGACAGATACAGAAGGAAATCTGCTCGCTGGTGAGGGCGTGCCGTCCGAGAATAAGGTGGCAGTTATGTGCGAGAGCACCTGTGTGGGATATGTATCTTCCGCGGCTAAGGAAGAAGAGATGCCGGCAGATGTTAACGGACTGGCAAGAGTGATCAGCAAGATGGCAACGGATGCGATGGAAAAGGCGGCAGAGGCAAGCAAGAGAGATCATCTGCATGCGATCATGGAAGAAGCTTCCGCGGACATAGCGAAGATCAATGAGATCACGAAGAATCTTGATAAGATCGAGAAGAATCAGAAGATTCTTGCACTGAATGCTTCGATCGAAGCAGCAAGAGCCGGAGAGGCAGGACGCGGCTTTGCAATCGTTGCAACAAATGTATCTGCACTGGCAACTGATTTTGGTAACAATAACCGCCAGATCAAGGATGAACTGGATAAGTTAAATTCTGTGATGGCATCGATTGAAAAAGCATAAGCTACATAAGAATAGAATCAAAAAATCAGCCTGTACGTTTCACGGACAGGCTGTATTTGTGAAAAGAGATTAAAGAAAACTTAAGAAAATCCATCTGGGATCTTCCTTGTATTCCTACATACACTATGTTATATTCGCTGTATTAAATGAGATAGTACAGATAATACGAGAAGGAGGGTATGTATGATTCAGTTGAATTATCGGGATGCGAGACCGATTTACGAACAGATCAAAGATGGATTACGCAGACTGATTGTTTCGAAAGCGATCGCTACGGATGATAAACTGCCGTCCGTGCGGGAGATGGCAGCCAGTCTTGCGATCAATCCCAATACGATACAGAGGGCATACAGGGAATTAGAGAAGGAAGGATATGTCTATACAATATCCGGCAAGGGTACCTTTGCCGCATCTTGTCAGGCTGTTTCCAATGATCGGATGGAAGAGCTGTTACACAGATTTGATGACAATGTGTTAGAGCTGTTTTATATGTCCGTAACATCTGACACCTTAAAGGGCAGGATTGAGAAGCTGAAAGAAGGGGGTATACAGCCGTGATACAGGTGAATCATGTGGTAAAGAAATTTGATAATTTCTGTGCCTTAAACGATACAACACTGCATGTGAAAAAGGGCGCGATCTATGGGCTGGTTGGTCCAAACGGCGCAGGAAAGTCCACTGTGATCCGTACGATCACAGGAATCTATAAGCCAAATCAGGGAGAGGTGCTGATTGCAGGAGAACCGGTTTATGAAAATCCGGCTGCAAAGGAGAAGTTTGCGTATATCCCGGATGATATGTTTTATTTTCAACAGGCAAATGTACTGGATATGAAGCGTTTTTACCGTGGACTCTATAAGAATTTTGACAACAATCTGTTTCTCAAGTTAAGGGATGCATTTTCGAATATCGATCCAAAGGCGAATATCAGAAGGCTTTCGAAGGGAATGCAGAAACAGGTCGCATTCTGGCTGACGATCAGTTGCAGACCGGAGATTCTGATCTTAGATGAGCCGGTCGATGGTCTTGATCCGGTGATGCGAAGACAGATCTGGAGTATTATTCTATCCGATGTGACAGAGCATGGAACAACGGTTTTGGTTTCTTCCCATAATCTGCGTGAATTAGAGGATGTCTGTGACCATGTTGGGATCATGCATCATGGCAGGGTCATGGTAGAACGTTCGTTAAGTGAGTTACAGGGAAGTGTGTGTAAGATCCAGGTTGCTTTTCAGGAGGGGATGCCGAAGCTGCCGGAGAGCTTTGAGGTCTTACATATGTCAAGTACCGGACGCGTTTATACACTGATCGTAAAGGGCGATCAGGAGGAGGCGAAGGCACAGCTTTCGAAAATGAACCCGATGCTGATCGATGTTCTGCCTCTTTCCTTAGAAGAGATATTTATTTACGAGTTAGGAGGGGAAGATTATGCGGTCAAAGATATCCTTTTTTAATGGCACGGTTTTTCGGAAGAATCTGTCACATTACTGGCCGATCTGGACACTGTATCTGATCGGACTGATCTGTATGATCCCGGTTCGTATTTTCCTCCTGACGAATGCGGATCCAAGCTATACCGCCAAGCAGTTAGCGGAAGCACGCACCAGTTCCTATATGTATGTGTTGTCGAATTCCTTAAGCACACTGGTGTGCTTTGTAGTAGCGGTTGCGTCGGCAATGGCGGTTTTTTACTATCTCTATAATACGAGAAGTGCGCAGGCATATCATGCATTCCCGGTACGAAGAGAGGAAATGTTTGTTACCAACTATCTGTCCGGCTTTTTGTTCTACACCGTGCCGAATCTTCTGACACTGCTCGTTGGTGTGTTTGTCTGTGTGGCAAGGGGGATCACATCCTTAGAATACCTGCTTATCTGGGTGCTTCTGATGGAAGGAATGACCTTCTTTTTCTACAATATGACGATCCTGATCGGGATGTTTACCGGACTTCTGGTTGCAGTTCCGGTGTTCTGTGTGATCGCCAACTGTCTCTATGTGGTATGCCGGTATGTGGTGGTATCCGTGCTTGGAATCATCGGATATGGCTTAAGCGATCTGTATGCTGACCGTACCATTAGTATTTTGTCGCCGCTTTTATTTCTGATGAGCAAGGTGAATATTTCAACAGACTGGAGTGGCAGTCAGGCAGACTTTCATGTTTATGGTGGCAGATACGTCGCAATCTATGTAGTTGTCGGTATCCTTTTTGGAATCGCAGCATTTTTCCTGTACCGGAAACGCCGGATAGAGACAACCGGTGATGTTTTCAGTGTATCCTTTTTCAAGCCGGTATTCCGTTGGGGCGGAGCTGCGTTCCTTGGTATGTTTGGTGCAGTGATCTTAGAGTCGGTTATTACGGTGCGTTTAAGCGCAGCGGCAAAGTTCTGGCTGATCGTAATCTGCACAGCAGTGATCGGACTGTTTGCTTTCCTTCTGCTGGATATGATCCTGCAAAAGTCAGCACGGGTATTTACGAAGAAAAAGCTTCTGGAGTCTGGCATCTATACGCTGGCTGTCTTTGGATTCTTATCCTGTCTGGAACTGAATGTGTTCGGACTGGAGAGCAAAATGCCGGATGCAGCGGATGTGCGTTCGGTAGATATGCAGCTTTACTATCCGGTTTATGAGACATCACCGGATCAGATCGCAGATGTGCTTGCGATCCAGAAACAGATCATTGATTCGAAGAAGGAATTCGAAGCCTATGAGAGCAAGGCAGAGGAAAAGAATATCGGCTGGGTGCAGTTTAATTATACCCTGATGGATGGAACGCCTTATACCAGAAATTATGCGATTCCGATTGGCGCGGATGCGATCGCAGATGAAGATTCGGTTGTCGCAAAGATCCGGGAAAAATCCTGCGATGTGGACAGCTTTATAAAAGGCAATATCTGTATGAATCTGGGTGAAACAGAGATCAGGAGCATGTCTGTGGATGTCTATGATGAGAATGCGGAAAACCATGATGAAAATATAGAAGAGAGTGACCTTGGGGCTGTTCTTGAGGCATTAAAGCAGGATGTGGCAGAAGGCCATCTGCTCTACGGAACACGCTACGGAGGAAATGGAACATACTATCAGGATCCGGATAATGACAAGGTACTTTTCTGGAATTCGCTTACGTTTAATCTGTATAATAAGAATGGTGTACATACCATCTGGTCAGAGAAGTATGGTTACGGTCAGTCGGAAAGTGATATGGTCGGGCTTTCCTTTAATAAAAACTGTACCCATCTGATCGGGACGCTGAAAAAACTCGGTATTGTGAATGATACCGACAAACGTCTGATGACCGGAGCGGAGTATCAGAAGCTGGTGGATGAATAGTAAAGGACTTTACAAGTAATCACAGATATTGTAAAATCAAGCGGTCAGGATTTTTCTGATGCAAAGGGATACGAAAGGAGTTAAATATGAGTAAACCGGTAGTGGCAATCGTAGGAAGGCCAAACGTTGGAAAATCCACACTGTTTAATGTATTAGCAGGTGAGCGGATATCAATCGTTCAGGATACACCTGGTGTAACGAGAGATCGTATTTATGCAGATGTATCATGGCTGAACTATAATTTTACATTGATAGATACAGGTGGTATTGAACCGGACAGCGGTGATATTATCCTGTCACAGATGCGGGAGCAGGCGCAGATCGCGATCGATACAGCAGATGTGATTATTTTTATTACGGATGTAAGACAGGGACTGGTGGATTCGGACCAGAAGGTAGCAGACATGCTCAGACGTTCGAAAAAGCCGGTGATCCTTGCCGTGAATAAGGTAGATGATTTTAATAAGTTTATGCCGGATGTGTATGAATTCTACAACCTTGGAATTGGTGATCCGGTTCCGGTATCTGCGGCATCGCAGCTTGGAATCGGTGATCTGTTAGACGAGGTCGCAAAGCACTTCCCGGCACCGGGACAGGAAGAGGCAGAGGATGACAGACCGCGGATCGCCATCGTAGGTAAGCCGAATGTGGGCAAGTCTTCGCTGATCAACCGTCTTTGTGGAAACAACCGTCTGATCGTATCGGATATTGCGGGAACGACGCGTGATGCGATCGATACCGACATCCGTTACGATGGAAAGGATTATGTGTTTATCGATACGGCAGGATTACGCCGTAAGAATAAGATCAAGGAAGAGATCGAGCGTTACAGTATTATCCGTGCAGTCACAGCGGTAGAGCGTGCGGATGTCGTCATTATCGTGATCGATGGTACGGAGGGTGTGACCGAGCAGGACGCGAAGATCGCAGGTATCGCACATGACCGTGGAAAGGGTATCATCATCGCAGTAAATAAATGGGATGCCGTTACAAAGGATGATAAGACGATCTATCGTCAGACCGAGAAGATCCGTCAGATCTTAAGCTTTATGTCCTATGCAGAGATTCTTTTCATTTCGGCAAAGACCGGGCAGCGTGTTGGCAAGATCTTTGAGATGATCGACATGGTAATTGAGAATAACAGCATGCGTGTTGCGACAGGTGTGTTAAATGAGATCATGGCAGAAGCAGTTGCAATGCAGCAGCCGCCGACGGATAAGGGAAAACGTTTAAAGCTCTATTATATTACGCAGGCAGCCGTAAAGCCGCCGACCTTTGTTATTTTTGTCAATGATAAAAAGCTGATGCATTTCTCTTATACCAGGTATTTAGAGAACCGGATCCGTGATTCCTTCGGATTTCGGGGAACATCATTGAAATTCATTATCCGTGAGAGGAAGGACGACTAAAGATGATAGTAGGACGTATTGCGGCACTGGCAATCGGATATTGCTGTGGATTGTTTTTGTCAGGTTATCTTTATGGAAAAAAACAGCATGTGGATGTAACAAAAATGGGAAGTGGAAACGTAGGAGCTACCAATACGCTCCGTAATCTGGGCTGGAAAGCCGGTGCGGTGACACTGATCGGAGATGTCGGAAAGGTTTTTGCAGCAATCTTTCTGGTATGGCTGATCTTTCATAAGAACTATCCGGATACGGTGCGGCTGTTTGAACTGTACGCAGGCTTTGGTGCGGTGCTGGGACATGATTTTCCGGTCTATATGAAGTTTAAGGGCGGAAAAGGAATCTCCTGTACCGGCGGAATCGTACTCGGATTCTGTCCGATCGCAGCACCGGTAAGTCTCGGATTGTTTTTACTGACGGTTCTTGTTACCAGATATGTTTCACTCGGATCGATCTTAGGTGTGATCAGCCTGTTTATACAGATCCTGATCTTTGGACATAAGGGATGGCTTGGCATACCGGCTGCATACATGAATGAAGTGTATGTGATCTTTGCGATCATCACGATCATTGGAATTGCAAAGCATCATGCGAATATCAAGCGTCTGTTAAATGGAACAGAAAATAAAATTGGAAGTAAAAAAGCAGCATAGAAAGCATAAAAAAATAGAAGGGAATAGTCCCGGGAAGAAAGGAAGAAAAATGGCAAAAATCAGTATGATAGGTGCCGGAAGCTGGGGAACAGCTTTATCGGTTGTTCTTCATAACAACGGACATGAGGCAACTGTCTGGTCTGCATTAGAACCGGAGATTGCGATGCTTAAGGAACATCATGAGCAGGTGGAGAAGCTTCCGGGTGTAAAGCTTCCGGAGGATATGGTATTTACTACGGATATGGAGCTTGCGGTCAGAGGACAGGATATGCTTGTCTTAGCAGTCCCTTCTCCGTTTACCAGAAATACAGCAAAGACAATGGCTCCTTATGTCAGTGAGGGACAGCTTGTCGTCAGTGTTGCAAAGGGAATCGAAGAAGATACCTTAATGACACTTTCACAGATCATCAAGGAAGAGATCCCGCAGTGCGAAGTGGCTGTTTTGTGCGGACCAAGCCATGCAGAGGAGGTAGGGATCGGACTTCCGACCACACTCGTTGCAGGAGCAAAGAAAAAGTCAACGGCAGAACTGGTACAGAATACCTTTATGAATGAGACACTTCGTATTTATACGAGCCCGGATATGCTTGGCATGGAGATCGGTGCATCCCTTAAGAATGTGATTGCACTTGCAGCAGGTATGGCAGACGGTATGGGCTATGGTGACAATGCCAAGGCAGCACTGATCACCAGAGGCGTCGCTGAGATGGGACGTCTGGCACTTGCGATGGGTGCAAACTTTGAGACCTTAAGCGGCTTGACCGGAATGGGTGACCTGATCGTAACCTGTGAGAGCAAGCACAGCCGGAACCGTAAGGCAGGCATGCTGATGGGACAGGGATATACGATGCAGGAAGCAATGGATGAAGTAAAGATGGTTGTAGAAGGTGTGTTCTCTGCAAAGGCAGCGATTGAGCTTGCAGCCAAGTATCAGGTATCCATGCCGATCGTTGAACAGGTGAATGCAGTACTTTTTCACGATAAGCCGGCAAAAGAGGCTGTAAAGGATCTGATGCTCCGTGATAAGAAGGTAGAGCATGATGATCTTGCATGGCTGGAATAACGTGTGGGAAGAAAGTAGAAATGATGAAAATGGAACAGATTAAGATAAAGTATTTTACCGATAAAATTGACAAACTGACCTATATTGACGGCAAATCCGACTGGATCGACCTCCGGGCATCCGAGACGGTAGAGTTAAAGGCAGGAGACTTTGCACTGATCCCGCTTGGCGTGGCAATGCAGCTTCCGGCAGGATATGAGGCACATCTTGTACCGAGAAGTTCGACCTTTAAGAACTTCGGAATCCTTCAGACAAACAGTTGTGGGATCGTAGACGGTTCTTACTGTGGTGATGATGATATGTGGAGAATGCCGGTCTATGCAGTAAGGGATACACGGATCGAATGTAACGACCGGATTGCACAGTTTCGGATCGTAGAGAACCAGCCGAAGATCCAGTTCGAGGAAGTCGAACACTTAACAGGTGCAAACCGTGGGGGATTTGGAAGTACAGGAAAGCAGTAAGTGTGATATAATAATTCTATCAAGCAGATGAGCAACATGGCTGTTTACAGACAAAGTTACTTATCAGTTTGGCAGATAAACAAACATGAACATGAAGGAGGCATACTATGGAAAGTCGTATGGTAAAGTTTTACTCAAAGGAAAGCAACAAGCTTGCAATGCACGCAATACCGGGACATTTTGCAACGAGTCACTCCCATATCAATTATTATATTGATGTGACAAGTATCAAGACGCGTGTAAAAGAGGCAAAGGAAGCTGCACATGTATTGTATGGCAAGATCGGAAATCTGATGTATGTCGATACCATCGTCTGCATGGATGGAACAGAGATGATCGGTGCATTTTTAGCAGAGGATTTCGAGCATGGCAATGTAATGTCCACGAACCTGCATGAGACCTTCTATGTTGTATCACCGGAAGTGAATAACAACAACCAGATGATCTTCCGTGATAATATGAAGGATAAGATCGCAGGAAAGCACATCGTACTTTTGTTAGATACGACCACAACCGGTGAGACGATCCGCAGAAGCTTAGAGTGCATCCGTTACTATGGCGGAATCGTTGAGAAGGTAGTATCGGTATTCAGTACGGTCGATAAGGTCGATGATACCGAAGTGGATACGATCTTTACCGCATCGGATATTCCTGGTTATCAGGCATATGGACAGAGAGAATGCCCATTCTGTGCAAAAGGCATGAAGATTGAGGCAATGGTGAACGGTTACGGTTATTCAAAGCTGTAAAGTGTTCGTCGGTTTGTACAAGAAAGAAGATATTCTTCGTCAGTTTGACGGAGAATATTTTTTTGCATTTTGAAAGCTGTCAGATTATACAAAAAAGGACAAAATCTTTGTGGAATCCTTGCATAGCCAAAACGGGATAAATTCGGTATGATAAACATAGTTAAAAACGAAAACAATTTAGGAGGATATTCCAATGGCAAGTTTATCATTAAAGAACATTTGTAAAGTATATCCAAACGGCTTTGAAGCTGTTAAGGATTTCAACCTTGAAGTAGAAGACAAAGAGTTCATCATCTTTGTAGGACCTTCAGGATGTGGTAAGTCAACAACACTTCGTATGATCGCAGGACTGGAAGAGATTTCTTCTGGTGAGTTATCCATCGATGGAAGAGTTGTAAACGACGTAGAGCCAAAAGACAGAGATATCGCAATGGTATTCCAGAACTACGCTTTATACCCACATATGACCGTATTTGACAATATGGCATTCGGATTAAAGTTAAGAAAAGTTCCAAAGGATGAGATCAAGAAAAAAGTTGAGGAAGCAGCTAAGATCCTTGACCTTGAGAAATTATTAGACCGTAAACCAAAGGCTCTTTCCGGTGGACAGAGACAGC
>CACZPJ010000074.1 GCA_902782995.1 uncultured Lachnospiraceae bacterium
CAGCTGGCTGCTTTAGAGGAGGAGCTTGGCACGAAGCTGTTTGTGCGGGGGAGCAGGAAGGTCTGTCTGACGGAGGAGGGCGTATTATTAAAACGCCGTGCACTTGAGATCTTAGATCTGGAAGAAAAAACAATCGAAGAGATCAAAGAACGCGGGGAACTGATCGAGGGCTCGGTTACAATCGGCTGTGGGGAATTTGGTGCAGTGGAAGAATTAGCAAAGATCTGTGAGTCGTTTTACGGGAAGTATCCGCATGTCCAGATCAGAATTCATACGGCAACTGCGGATATTGTTTCGGATATGATGAATCAGGGACTCGTGGATATTGGACTGTTTTTAGAGCCGGTGAATACCGAAGGGCTGGATTATATGCGGATCGCAGAGCGGGAATCATGGGTGATCTGTATGCGCCCGGAGGATGAACTTGCCAAAAAAGAGCTGGTGACGAGAGAGGATCTGAAAAAATTAGCATTGATCCTGCCGGAGCGGACGAATGTGCAGAGTGAATTTGCCAACTGGTTTGGACGTGATTTTGAGAAGTTAAATATTGCATTTGTCAGCAACCTTGCCACAAACGCAGTGATCATGGCACAGCATGGGCTGGGTTATCCGGTCATGATTGAGGGCGCAATGCGCTTCTGGAACGAAGAGAGCATTATCCGTAGACGGTTAGATCCACCAATCTATTCCCAGACGATCATTGCATGGCGCAGGAACATTCCGTACTCGCTGGCAGTCAGAAAGTTTATTGATGAGATCTATGCCTGTGAGGCAT
Organism: uncultured Lachnospiraceae bacterium; assembly: GCA_902782995.1. Classification (GTDB taxonomy): domain Bacteria; phylum Bacillota; class Clostridia; order Lachnospirales; family Lachnospiraceae; genus Roseburia_C. The sequence goes on from CACZPJ010000074.1 coordinate 776, forward strand.
AGCACATGAGACAATATAGGTATTAGACATGTAACCGGTGGAATCTTATAATAAGAACATATCAGAATGTACGGCACGAAGGATGTACATGGAAAGGCAGGGATATTTTTATGAGTAAAAAGTTAGTTGCATTTTTCAGTGCAGAAGGAACAACAAAAAAAGCGGCAGAGGAAGTCGCAAAGGCAGCAGGTGCAGATCTGTATGAAATCAAGCCAAAGGTAGCATATACCAAGGATGATCTGAACTGGATGAACAAGAAGTCAAGAAGCAGTGTGGAGATGGCAGACAAGAGCTTCCGGCCAAAGCTGGCTGATCTGGATGCAAAGATCGCTGACTATGACAAGATCATCATCGGATTCCCGATCTGGTGGTATGTAGCTCCGACTATTATCTGCACATTCTTAGAGAGCTATGATTTCGCCGGAAAAGAGATCGTGTTGTTTGCAACCTCCGGTGGAAGCGGATTCGGTAATACCGTAAAAGAGCTTCAGCCATCCGCACCGGATGCAACGATCCGGGAAGGTAAACTTTTGAACCACATGTCAAAACAGGAGATCGCAGACTGGGCAAAGACATTGTAGAAGACAGCAATCTTGTGTCAGCGCGCACCTGACTTAGGAAAACAGTAAAAGTGCGCAGAAATGAGGTCTATTTATGGAAAAAATCACACAGACAGCAGGAAGAAATGCACTCGGAACATTTGCTCCGGAGTTTGCACACTTTAATGATGATGTTTTGTTTGGAGAAAATTGGAACAATCAGGATATTGATGTCAAGACAAGAAGTATTATCACCGTGGTAGCACTGATGGCATCCGGAATCACAGATTCTTCCCTGAAGTTCCACTTAGAGAATGCAAAGGCACATGGCGTAACACAGAAGTAGATCGCAGCAGTGATCACACATGTTGCATTTTATGCAGGATGGCCAAAGGGCTGGGCAGTATTTAATCTTGCAAAAGAAGTATGGAGTGATGGCGAAGGAGATCTGCCATACGAAGATGAGGCAATGCGCGCACATGCCAAGTCGATGATCTTCCCGATCGGTCAGCCAAACGACGGCTATGCACAGTATTTCTCCGGTAAGAGCTTTCTTGCACCAATCTCGAACACACAGGTTGGGGTACATAATGTAACCTTTGAGCTGGGCTGCCGGAACAACTGGCATATCCATCATGCAAAAAGCGGTGGCGGACAGATCTTAATCTGCGTGGCAGGACGTGGCTATTATCAGGAAGAAGGCAAGGATGCCATCTTAATGAAGCCGGGTGACTGCATCAATATTCCACCGGAAGTAAAGCACTGGCATGGTGCGACAAAGGATGACTGGTTCTCACATCTTGCAGTGGAAGTGCCGGGCGAGGAAACATCCAACGAATGGTGTGAGCCGGTATCCGATGAAGAGTACGGTAAGCTGAAATAGAAAAGACTATTGCAGCGGCTCTTCCTTCATTTCATCGAGGAGATCGTTGGTCTTTTGAACAGAATATTTTTTCTGGATCGCAAACAGAAGGATCGCGTCACGACGGATCTTC
>CACZPJ010000075.1 GCA_902782995.1 uncultured Lachnospiraceae bacterium
CATCACTCTTACGAGTAACAACTCTTTTATATTAATGAGACATCGGGGATTCGAACCCCGGACAACTTGATTAAAAGTCAAGTGCTCTACCAACTGAGCTAATATCCCATATTGATATTTTGGAAGGCATTACTTTGAACTGGGCTAGCTGGATTTGAACCAGCGAATGCAGCAGTCAAAGTGCTGTGCCTTACCCCTTGGCGATAGCCCATCATTTTTTCAAACGATGCATCACCAACGCATCGAGGGTGGATACAGGGATTCGAACCCTGGGCCTCCAGAGCCACAATCTGGCGCGCTAACCAACTGCGCTATACCCACCATAAAGACTCCGGAATCTCCGTCATCTTAGACCCTTTCGGGAAATGTGCTCGAAGGGATTCGAACCCCCGACCCACGGCTTAGAAGGCCGTTGCTCTATCCAGCTGAGCTACGAACACACAAAAAGCGGGTGATGGGAATCGAACCCACGTATCCAGCTTGGAAGGCTGGTGTTCTACCATTGAACTACACCCGCATGTAATCGGGGTGACAGGATTCGAACCTGCGACCTCCTGGTCCCAAACCAGGCGCTCTAGCCAAGCTGAGCCACACCCCGTTACTCGAACATCGGATTGTTTGACCGCTGTTTTCGTGACGCAAAACATAGTATATAGTATCCTGTCCAAAATGTCAACACTAAATTACAACTTTTTTCATTTTCTTTTTGATACCCCAAAAAGTGTTAATTCAGATACTTAATTGTGAAATCTGCCTTGCCATCACGATCGATCTGCATGATTGCATAGGATGGACGCTTTCCTTCCTGTCTCGGGCAGGAAATACTGCCCGGATTGATTGCGATCACATCCCGGTCATAATCGATCACAGGGCGGTGTGTATGTCCGAACATGACAATATCCATGCCCCTGCCATATGCTTCCTTCTTAATGTCCTCAATGCCCGCTGTAACATAATAATAATGTCCATGGGTGATCAGGATATGGTATCCTTCGATCTCTAGCTCCTTCTCGCGCGGAAGCATGGAAAAGAAATCGCTGTTGCCGGAAACAATCTCTAACGGACATCCGGCAATCTCAGCAATATAATCTTCTGCTCCCTCAGCATCACCTAAGTGAATCATAAGGTCAATCGGCTTCTCACGTTCTAACACAGTCTCTAAGTTGCTGTGTCTCCTATGTGTATCACTTACAATCAGTATCTTCATTGGTCTCATCGGCACTCTTCCTTTATAAGCATTTTCCCCTTAGTGCTTCTTTCATTGCACGCAATGCTTTTCCCCGGTGGCTTAATTCATTCTTCTTATCCGCCGGAAGCTGTGCGGTTGAGCAGTTATATTCATCAACATAAAAAATCGGATCATACCCGAATCCATTTTCGCCCGCCGGTTCATATCCGATATAGCCTTCGATCGTTCCCCTTTTTACGATCACTTCCTGATCCGGAAGTACGGCTGCGATCGCACAGACAAAGCGCGCGGTACGCTGTTCCTTTGGTACACCCTCCAAGCGGTCGATCAAATTCTGGTTCTTGATCGTATAAGACGTATCCTCGCCCATATAACGTGCGGAATAGACCCCCGGCTCCTTGTTCAGATAATCGATTTCCAGTCCGGAATCGTCCGCTAAAACGATCGCATCGGTATGCTTTGCAACAGCCTTTGCCTTAATGACCGCATTCTCTTCAAACGTCGTTCCGTTCTCTTCTATATTGAGCACGATTCCGGCCTCTTTCATAGAAAGGATCTCAACGTCTAAGTCTGCAAGGATCATGCGGATCTCCCGCATCTTATCCTTATTTCCGGTTGCAAAAATAATCTTCTGTTTCATTCTATTTTCTCCATTTCTTAATAGCCTTCCTCGATTGCCCTGAGGATTGCATGATAAATACCGGTTGCTGCCTGCTTCTGATACTCTTCCGAGTTCAGATTATCCAGCTCCTGCTGGTTCGTCATAAAGCCTACCTCTATGAGTGCAACCGGCACTTCTGAGGTACGGATGATATAGATCTCGTTCCCCGGTACCAGTCCCTTATTGATACTTCCAAGTGCTGAGGTTACTTCATCTAAACAGATCTCTGCCAGATGCTTTGTACCAAGCTGCTCATCCTCCTTCTGTTCATCATACATGACAGCCGTTCCGCTGATACTCGAAAACCTGCCGCTTTTTGTTGAATTATTATGTATGCTGATAAAAAGATTCGCATGTGCCTTATTGGCAAGCTGCACACGTTCATCAAAGTCCGGGTTGCTGTCATCTGTTCTTGTATAATATACACCGATATTGTGTTCGGTATCTGCATCCATGATCGCCTTTAACTGCTTTACGATCGCAAGATCAATATCCTTTTCATAGATTCCCTGCTTCACCGCACCGGATGCCTTTCCACCGTGCCCTGCATCGATTACCACCACTTTATCATACAGCTCCTGTGGTGTCAAAAAATCCAGATACAGATAGCTTCCTTCGAAGGATTTTTCAATTTCGAATACCCCGTCTAAGGCAATCTCAAGGACACCCTGATTCTTATGGCACTCATAGATCAGATTGTCAATATGGTCGCTCCGCCCGATCATCGGATAATCATACAGATATTCTTCATCTGCATCCGGTATCGTGATCAATATCGTCTGTGTGACATAATTGTCCTCCACGGTCACATCATCCTTTTTCACCCCCGGTGGGAGTTCGATACGAAGCTGCTGCGTAAATGCATCCTTTTCATCATTTTTCTTCGCATTGTTCGTATTATAGTCAAGCATTTCGAGTCCGGTCATGTTCGCAGACTGCTCTGCTTCCTTCTGTGCCTTTAACCTTGCCGCTTCCACTGCCTCAATATGCAGATCGGGGAAATAGAATAGTGCAGCAACTGTAATTGCTGCCACAATGCTGACAAAAATTGTAATCAGATGGGTCAGCTTTTCCTCCATTGTACGTTTTTACCTCTCTTTTGTATATGCCTTCAGACACAGATTACAGTTCTGTGTCTCTTCCACATGTTCCCAGTTGGTTCCCTGTGGGCTGATATATCCCTCGCCATCACTCAGATCCACGCCTGCGGTACTTTCGTCTGCCGCATACTCGATCGCAAGTGGATGAACGGAATCCGGTGTGATAAGCCGGATCACAACTGCAAACTTCTCACCTGCTGCCACATTGATCCCTTTTGTAAAGGAGATCGTATAATATCCAGCATTTTCCACCTTTCCATCGGCAACCTTTTGTCCCTTTGCAAGAGAGTCCACACCCTTAAACTGTGGAACGATCCAGATCTGGTACTCCGTATTTTTTCCGGTCGCATAGAAGCCTGCTGCCTCCACTGTCTCATCACTCTGTGCCTTGTAGACATTCGCCCCATAGACATTATCCTTGTTATAACCAAGCTGACCTACCCAGCCGCACAGATCGGACTGATAGATCCTTGCATAGTTATCGGTACTCTCAATATCCGTATAGACGACATTATGAACACCGATATTCGTATCGTAATAAGAAACGTAAAATACACCATCATTGCCGAATTCGGTTCCCCAGCTGTTCTGACAGATAAATGCGCCATCCCCTTCTAATGCCATGGAAAAATTATCCTTCGAATAGTTATCGTCCCAGCCAATGATCACGACATCGTGGTTCGGCTTTTCCTGTCCCATATAACAATACGCATTGGTCTGGCTGTTATAGAACGAAGAACGGCTTTCCGCATTCTGAAGTGTACTGTAGATTGCCGACTGGACACCACCGTACTTAAACACTGCCTCTTTGATCTTATCAAGGTTCTTGCTCTCAATGATCTGTGCTTCCTGTACATGCTTCACCGGCGAAAGTCCATCCACGGTCACTCCATCGTAAGGATCATCCTGCTCTAATACCGGTCCCTGCCAGCCCATCAGATATGCCATGCTCATCGTATACTGTCCACCCTCGTTTCCCTGGGTAGAAAAGCTGTTATTTAAGCTCATATGATCTGTGGAAAACACTTCCCGCTCCTCCGGCAAAAGAGAAGTTTCTAATGCTGTAAGCGCCGCAAATGCCCAACAGGTACCACGATTGCCCTGATTTTTCACCTCGGCATTTCTGCCTTTCTGCCGCAGATCATAAGATGCCGGCAAAATATTGGTCTCACCGGAAATATTTGCAGCCGTCACTTCGTTTTTTTCAATATCCCAGGTATAGGAATAGCCGAGCTTCTCCGCAACGATCTGCATCGGTACATAGCTTCTGCCATCATGCACGGTCATAGGAGAAAGAATATCTACCGGCTCATTATCAAAGTCTGCCACGGTCTGATTCATCGTAATTGTAAGCTGATCCGAATACTTCTCGACTAACAGCTTCTGCGCATCATACAGATGGACACTACAATTAAAACTGTCTCTTAAAACAGTGGTATCGATCATAATATTTAAGTTATCATCCATATAGATCGACTGGTCTTCGTTGGTAAATTCCTTGTTGTCGATCGTTGCATGCAGTCTCTTCTCGTTGACACTCTGTGCGATCATCGGATTCCAGTCCGTTGCCGATAAGGACGCCCCCCGGAATTCATCAATCCCGACATACGTCTGGCTTGTCACATAGAATTTCAGTAATATCGCAACAATTAAAACTGCGGTAAAAAATATATATCGCTTTGAATACTTCATTTGTCTTTTCGTCTTTCTTACTGTCTGTCACGCTTTGGCGGCTTCGGACCCATAAACTGATAAAAATAAGTCTTTAACATACCATTATAGATCTTGCGGTTTTTATCCGGCTTACGTCCGATATACTTCGGTGCATCCTCATAACTGGTGATCATATAAAGTGACCAGCTATCTAACCGCTTATATGCCTCTCCGATCTGTGTATACAGTTCCGGAAGTGCTGCCTTTTCCTCTAGACGCTCCCCATATGGCGGATTCGTGATAATAAATCCGTATTTCTTCGGATGGTTCAACTGCGCTACTTCACGCTGCTGGAAATGGATCAGATGATCTACACCCGCACGCTTTGCATTCTCTCTTGCCGCCTTGATGATCTCGCCATCCATATCGTAGCCCTGGATATGCGTCTCCACATCATAATCAATCTGGTCGCGTGCTTCTTCGACTGTGTCCTCCCACAATTCCTCCGGAATCAGGTTTGTCCACTGCATAGCCAGAAATGACCGGTTCATCCCCGGTGCAATGCCTGCTGCGATCATCGCAGCCTCGATCGGAAACGTACCGCTTCCGCAGAAAGGATCAACCAGAATACGATCCTTTCTCCATGGCGTTAACAGGATCAGTGCTGCTGCCAATGTCTCTGTGATCGGTGCCTTACTCGATAAGGTACGATACCCTCTTTTATGTAAGGATTCCCCGGATGTATCGATCGTTACCGTCACTTCATCCTTTAACAGGAAAATACGCACCGGATAGGGAGCACCCGTTTCCTCAAACCAGTCCACATGGTATTCCCGTTTCAAATGCTCCACCATCGCTTTTTTTACGATCGACTGGATGTCGGAAGGACTAAACAGCTTGCTCTTAATGGACGAAGCCTTCGTCACCCAGAACTTTCCATCCTCCGGAATGTAATCTTCCCATGGAAGTGCCTTGATCCCTTCAAACAATTCATCAAAGGTCTCGGCATGGAACTTTCCGATCTTTAAAAGAACGCGTTCTGCCGTCCGCAGAAAGACATTGGCACGGCAGATTGCCTCTGCATCACCTTCAAATGTCACTCTTCCATCTTCTACTTCAACTATATCATATCCCAGGTCATAGATCTCTTTTTTTAAAACGGCCTCTAAGCCAAAATGACATGGTGCAATCAGTTCTACTTTCTTCATCTCTTGTCTCCATTTGCTCTAATCATACTCTTATATTATCTGTTCGCCAATCGGCTGTCAATCGGATTTTCCCTTCAGGTTCTTCCATTATATTCTTCCGTTTAAGGCACTGATTCCTCCAACGAGTGTATAGATGCGGTACCCTTTTGCAGCAAGTCTTTTTGCAGCCAGCATACTGACACTGCCATGCTCACAATAGAGTACGATCCGCTTACCCTTTGGCAGTGTATTCTGCCATTTTCCGATCTCATCATACGGCAGGTTGTGCGCACCGTCGATATGATTTCTCCTGTAGTCTTTTCTGTCGCGTAAATCGATCATATATACATCCGGCTTCCCTGCCATATTCCATAATTCATAAACACCAATCGTCGAAAAATCCATTCCGGTTCCTCCTTTTTGATCTGATCCGGCACATTTTGGTCCGGATAGCAAAACAGATTACAAAGATGTACTCCTTGTAATCTGTCCGCTTACCATATTATATGCCGGGGAACCGGTTTTGTACCTTAGTAAGAATCTCTGCAGTTCTCAGACTTATCGGATGCCTTGTTCTGTGCATTCTTATTCTGGGAATTGCTGTTTTTTGCATTGCTGTTCTTTGAACTGTTGGATGGATCGTAATCATTGTCATAACTGTTCTGGGAATCTGCATTTCTTGCATTACTGTTCTTGTAGCTGTTTGAAGCTTTGTTGGAATAATCATTTCTTGCCATAATAGTGCCTCCTTTTATCAACATGCATTTTGTACTTCATCCTGCTTCGTACAATTCTATTATGACAAGATATGATCGAGATTATGCACCCGGATAAAAATTCCAAAGTCCTATACAATTTTTACAGAAACGCAATATATTTTCCCTATTGCATTTTAAAATCAGCTATTATATAATTTTTGTGTATGAAAATATGAATTTTTATACAGTTATACCCCTTATTAATTATTTATACTCCCCTCAAAGAGAGTCACCACATTGTGGTGACTCTCTTTTTTATATGACCATATAATAGCAGCTCATTACTATACATCCAGAATATAAATACCTAGCCATGCCAGGCGTCAGAAATGATAAAAATCATTTCTGACGCCTGCGGGCTGCGCCCTATCAGCCAGATCTATAAAACGGAATTTCCTGCAAGCAGGATTCCGTTTTACCGATCCATCTGACATGGCTTTGCTGTTACATGTTGTAGAATTCCAGATTCTCCTGCAACTCGACACTCATCTCGCCGCCGCTCTTTATGTACTTATCGGTAAATGCCTGTGCATGCTTCTGTTTTCTTGCTACCAGAATCCGGTAACGGCTGAACATATCCTGATACGTCGGATTCTGTGCCAGATTCTCACGGATGTCCTTACAGAACGGACAGTAACGGAACAGGATCTCCCTTGCGACACGATTCAGACGGAAGCTTCCGTTGGATTCATATTTGATCCAGTTCATATAATCTGACACAAATACTTCACGGTAATTATTCTTCGCTCTCGTCAGTGCATTCTTGATCTTTTCCTTCGCCTCCGCTGACAGATCATGGTTCTTACGGTAGAACTGGATATAATCACAATACTCAGATGTCAGGGATCGCTCTGTAATATCATTCCAGCGCATTCCCTGGATCTTACGGCACATCTCCCAGCGGTAACGTCCACAGGTCTCAATCATCATATCCTCAAGATTGTTGATCGTAAATAACGGGAATACAAAACGCGCTGATGTATCACGCTTCATCCCTGCTGTTTCCTGCCACATCATTGCCCTTGTACCGATATTCGGCATCAGGATAATATCCGGCAGGATTTCCTTATTCAGTAATTCCTTATTGACACCTTTATCGGGATCTGAAAAGATTACTTCATGGAAAAACAGTGAAAAGTCAATATTTTTGATCATATTCATTGCATTTTCCAGCTTATGTACCGTCACAAGCATTTTTTCAATCGTTCCAACGACATCATTACGGTTTAAGACCGGACAGAAGGTACTGAGTCTTCCATAGGTGGCGCGGTTTGTGGATACAAACATATTGTCCATCTCATAGCAGACCTTCTCCCAGTTATCATTCTTCATCTGGACTTCCTGATCCGCGGTAATCTTGCCAAGCCGCTTCTGCTCATGCAGATAGCCAATATAGTCAAGATCAAACTCATTCCGGCAAGGCTCCTGCTCGCCCCGGTAAATAGCCAGTAACCAGTCATACATCGTATAGACATGCTCCGACTTGCAGCGATACATCTGCTCGGTTAAGTCTAGTAACGTATTGGCAGTGTCTTCGCCCGCTGTCTGTACGTCCATAAAGCCGTAATACAAAAACATCTGGATGATCGGAGATAATTCTTCCTCCTCCACGGATCTGCGGAATGCCTTCTTGTAGGTATCATAAAAAATACCCGTCAGTTCCCTGCGGATTCTCCGAAGTGCATCTTCTGTGGCACTGTTTTCCTCTGCGGCACGATAACTCTCAAACGTCTCACGTACCTTCTCGATCGCTTCTTCATCATACCCTGCATAGCTTAAGATGGATGCCAGACAATCCTGTGCCTCTTCTTCCTCATCCTCCTGTGCTTCACTTAACTCCTGTGCCTGACTGCGGATCGCATCAAAATCGATCTGTGTGTAGGCATCGAATCTCTTACGCATGACAGCAGTATCATATAACTGTGTTTCTTCGATATAAGCGCGGATCTCATCAATTTTTTTCAAAAGACCATCCACATTCTGATCCTGTCCTGCAAGTTCTACTGCAAGCTCCACATAACTGCCAAACAGATCCTCCGCAGATGTTCCAAAAAGTGCCTCCTTGTGAAGCTGGATATACTCCTGCATCCGGTCGATCAACTGCTCTGCATGGCGCATATTATCAGCCGCACGCGCAATCTCGCCAATGACTAACGGAATCCTCGCTCCATAGAATGCATACAAATCTTCTGCTTTCATCTGGTTCAGTTCACGGAAATAACGGATCTCCCATTCGCCTAATTCCTGCTGTACCTTTATCTTTTCTAAGCTTTCCATCCGCTTTGGCTCTTTTGCCTCGATCTGAAACTGTTCACAATAATTCTGATAATCCTGATAGAGCTCCATCATGGTCAGATAAAACTTCTTGGTAAAAGCGCCTAACTTCTGATAGCGTTCCTGCAATCCAACCGTCTGACGCACAGCCGCCTGTAAAAATGCACCGGCATACTTTGGCTGACTTTCAAAAATTGCCTGAAAATCTGCAATTTTCTCAAAAGAAAATGGATATAAGACCGTCTCCTGCTCTGCATAGTAATCGTTGATATAGATTCCATCCATACATTCGATAATTCCGATCAGATTTCCATTTTCCAAAAAAATCATATCCCTTTCGGATACCTGACGTACCTTGCCCTGAACAATCAAAAAAAGATTGTTCATTTTCTCTCCACGTCGAATAAAACGCTGTCCCTTCGGGGCCTTAATCATTGCCATATCTGTACCTCTTGCCTGCTATCTTCTCATATTCAAGATCAGTTGAACGATCAGGACTACTACACCAATTACAAGGACTACCGGTAATAAGAAAATCATTACCTTCGCAACAAAGATCAGGATCAGTAGAAAAATAAGTCCATATAATACGATCAAAAGCCTGTGTTTCCAAGGTGTTTTAACTGTCTCTTCCTGTGTCTGATGTTCATAATAGGATTCATCATATGCATTTCCTGCATGACTGCTCGTATCAATGATCGTCTTTGCGATCAGTCTTGGATTCCCCAGACGGCGTATCACTTCTTCTTCTGTCTGACCCTTGCGTGACTCTTCAATAATATAATTCTCATAGTAGCGAAGATTCTCATTCACGCCCGCCTGGCTGATATTGCCCTGTAGTGCCAGACGGAGTTCTTCTAAAAACTCTGCTCTTGTCATACTGCTCCTCTATTTTGCAACGTAGTATGAATTCGTGATCTGATTCTTATATACCAGATAATCGATCGCTCCATCGCCCGAACTGTCTGTTCTCTTAATCAGATCACCTTCTCTCTTATAAGTTCCATCCTTAGAATCTCCATTATCATCTAAAGTATAAGTTCCATCCTTCTTAAAAGAAATCGTATAGGTTGCATTATTTTTATTCGTATACTTGCAGGTTGCCTCAAAGGTATCCCCATCCGGAACGTCACCATCATATAAAAAATCTGTAGCAACCAGATATTTGCCGGAAATCGCAAACGACTGTACATTATCCTTATCCTCTGAAGTAAGAACAACGGTTCCATCCTTCTCTTCATATGTACCCTTGGATAACTCCGTGGACTTGTCCCCTACAGTCAGACTTTCGACATAGGTCTGATCAGATGGCATAAATGTCATGCAAAATACAGTCTTAGCACTGTCTCCGGAAGAAACAGACATCTGATATGTCTCATATAACCCGTTTACATCCTTCTTATTACGGAATGCAATAAGCATATACACAAGTATCACTACGGCGATCACTGCAAATACGATACTTATCATCATCCATCTTTTCTTAAGTTCTGCCTTCTGATTCATTTTGTACTCCTCCAACCTTCTCTGTTTTGTCTATCATATGGCTATAATAATATACATTTTTCAAGAATATGTCAAGAAAACAGGGGTTCTGTTTGTGAATTCTGCCCATAAAATCCATCAAAATGCACGCTCTAATCCCTTGCTAAACAAATCCATCATCTCACGTGTCAGACTGACACCATCATCCATTCCGGTTGTCTTTTCCTGTGCAACCCATTCTGCAACCGCTAACTCATCCTCCTGTCTTGTGATATGATCGCTGCCATCAAGATCTGCAAAAAATCCAAGCAGCAGATTACTGTCAAATCCCCACGGCTGGCTCTTATAATACCGGATATTTTTCACATGAAGTCCTACTTCCTCGAAAACTTCCCTGCGTACCGTATCTTCCGCTGTCTCACCGATCTCACAAAAGCCTGCAATCAGTGCGTACTTCTTATACTCACGATCTGCATATTTCGTCATCAGAATCCGATCCCCATTTGTCACACCAACGATAACTGCCGGGGCAATCTTCGGATAGACCATATTTCCGCATTCCGGACACTTCCGCATCCTTTCCTTATAGTCATCTATTAACCGGCTCCCGCACCTGCCACAGAACTGATTGTCCCGATACCACACAAAAAGATGATAAGCGGTAGAAGCTGCAAGACATACATCAAGTAATGCAAATTCACGCACACTCCTTATATTCTGATAGGAAAATCCACAGATTCCCTGCTTTTGGTCATCACTCAGATGATAGTTTTTCCATAGAAAATATGTCTGATCCTCAATCTGAAATAAAAACTGGCAGTCCTTCTTTTCTAAAATATACCCTGCGCCAGACAACTCCCGATAGGTAGGAAATGTATGTTCTACACTATGCCGCATCAAAACCTGATTTGCATACATACAAAAAACAATACTATCTGCCTCCACGTCTTTCCTGTGAAATGTACCATCATAAATCTTCGGTGCAATATCCTGTATCATTCGTCCTTCCTCCAATATAATTACCATATAAAATAAAGTGCGCGCATCTTAGTACGCAGTGCTTACATGCAATTTTCTATTTCATGCAATCTTCTATTGCATACAATCTTCTATTGCATGAAAAAAGAGTGCTTTGCACTCTAAATATCCTGCATCTTATTCAAATTAGTTTCCGGTTACTATCTGCTATTTTCATAAAGAAAAAAGCCTTGTAACGAATTACAAGGCTTAATAGCGTGCGTGAGAAGATTCGAACTCCCGACACCTTGGTCCGTAGCCAAGTGCTCTATCCAGCTGAGCTACACACACACATTTCTTTCTACATTAGTATTATAACACACTTGTCAAGTACTAATGTAATGCCGGCGACCGGAATCGAACCGGTACTGTATCGCTACAACAGGATTTTAAGTCCTGCGCGTCTGCCAGTTCCGCCACGCCG
>CACZPJ010000076.1 GCA_902782995.1 uncultured Lachnospiraceae bacterium
CACAAGTGAAGCCTTTGCTGAACTTGTCTGGTTGTAGTTGGCAGTTAGTTCACGATGAGCGTTGCAAATGTTTGCGGAACATATTTGTGTATTTTGTCAATTATAAAATTTGGAAGCAACTTCTGACACCTGAGCTTTTAAGAAATTCTTTTGAAAATAGTACTTGTAAAGCACCTGAAATTCCGATAGAATAAATGTAATCAGGCATTAGGGGCTTCTCATACATTATAATAGGTATAAGGAGCATTGCTTATGAGAAAAATGAAGATAATCTGTTGTGTTTGGATGTTGGTTCTTTTTTGTATGTGCGGATGTGCACAGACAAAGGAACCGGAGGTTTCTTTTGAAACCGGTTTTACAGAGACGGATACGCAGGAGGATATGCCGGTGGAGACAGAGAAACCGGCTGTTTGCTTTGTGTATATCTGTGGCGCAGTAGAAAATCCGGGTGTCTATGAAGTGCCTGCGGGATCGCGTATTTGTGATGTGGCAGAGCTTGCCGGTGGTCTTAGGGAGGACGCAGCTATGGAAGAGGCGAACCTTGCCGAGAAGATTACGGATGAACAGAAGATCCGTATCCTGACGAAGGAGGAAGCCGCAGAGATACAGACGGAATGCAGCAAAGAGGAAGATTTATCGGGCAGGATCAATCTGAACACTGCAACAGCAGAGGAGCTTATGACGCTGCCCGGTGTGGGGCAGTCGAAGGCAGATAGTATCCTTGCGTACCGGATGGAACACGGAGGATTTGCAGCCACGGATGAGATCATGAACATCAGTGGAATAAAACAGGGAGTATTTGAAAAGATCAAAGACCGTATAACGGTGAACTAGAAATGGAGATTCGTGCCGTGGCATAAACTGGATATGCGCAAAAGGCGGCGTGAGAATGGAGATTAAAATGGCAAAGAAAGTTCTTGTAGTAGATGATGAAAAGTTAATCGTAAAGGGTATCCGTTTCAGCTTAGAGCAGGACGGAATGGAAGTGACCTGTGCATATGATGGGGAAGAAGCGTTAAAGCTTGCAACGGAGAATCAGTTTGACATTATTTTACTCGATATCATGCTGCCGAAGATGGATGGCTTTGAAGTCTGTCAGCATATCCGTGATTTTTCGAATGTACCGATCGTCATGCTGACTGCAAAGGGCGATGACATGGATAAGATCCTGGGTCTTGAATATGGAGCAGATGATTACATCACCAAGCCGTTTAATATTTTAGAGGTGAAAGCGCGGATCAAGGCGATCATGCGAAGAACCAGTGTCAATGAACCGAAACAGCAGAATGCGAAGGTGATCGAAAACGGGGATCTGCGCTTAGACTGTGAGAGCAGAAGACTGTTTATTCTTGGAAAAGAGATCAATCTGACTGCAAAAGAGTTTGATCTTTTAGAACTTCTGGTTCTGAATCCGAATAAGGTATATGGACGCGAGAATCTGTTGAATCTTGTCTGGGGCTATGAATATCCGGGCGATGTCCGTACGGTAGATGTGCATGTCAGAAGGCTGCGTGAGAAGATTGAACCGAATCCGAGTGAGCCGAAGTATGTACACACAAAATGGGGTGTCGGATATTTTTATCAGCAGATTTAGCATATCGAGGGTACAGGAATGAAGAAAAATAAAAAAATACGTGATTTTTTCAAAAGTCTGAAGTTCCGTCTGGTGTTCCTCTGCATGATGGTCGGAATTGTTTCTGCGGTCATCATCCGGATCGGGATTATGAGTGCGTATGAGAACCGGGCGGTGTCTATCCGTAGTATTGATATTCTAAGCCAGGCAAAGATCTTAGCAAACCAGATGGTAGATACGGGATATGTGGATGATACTGTTTCTGAGACGATCACGGCACAGCTCGAACAGTTATCACAAATTTACGATGGCAGAGTCATGGTTATTGACTCTTCTTTTCATATTGTAAAGGATACATATGATCTTGATACGGGCAAGACCATTATATCGGAGGAAGTAGTAAAGAGCTTTCAGGGACGCGAGATCTCGAACTATGACGCACAGAGCCGTTATATCGAGATGACGATTCCGCTGGTGCGTAATGATCCGGAGAAGGAGTTGCAGGAGACGATCGGAGTGATGTTAGTCAGTGTTTCTACGGATAATATTGAATCCACCTTGTCTTATATGCAGAGCCGTGCGCTGATCCTTGGTGTAACCATTGCAATCCTGCTTTTCGCATTTGGTTTCCTGATCGCAGGAAGGATTACCAGACCGTTCCGTGAGATGGCATCCTCCATTCAGGAGATCCAGACCGGATACGATGACAACAATGGAGAATTAAATATTGATAAATATACAGAGACGGTACAGATCTGTGAGAAGTTCAACAAGCTCTATAGCAGAATGAAGATGTTAGATGATTCGAGACAGGAGTTCGTATCGAATGTGTCACATGAGTTAAAGACACCGCTTACCTCGATGAAGGTACTTGCCGATTCGCTGAATGGGCAGGAGGATGTACCGGTGGAACTCTACCGGGAGTTTATGCAGGATATCGGGAATGAGATCGAACGTGAGAACAAGATTATCAATGATCTGCTTTCACTTGTAAAAATGGACAAGTCTGCATCTGACTTAAATATTGCATCGGTCAACATCAATGAGATGATCGAACAGATCTTAAAGCGTCTGCGTCCGATCGCAAAAAAGCAGCAGATCGAGCTGGTGCTTGAAAGCTTCCGCCCGGTGACAGCTGAGATCGATGAGGTGAAGCTGACACTTGCAATCACGAATCTGATCGAGAACGGAATTAAGTACAATAAGGAACATGGCTGGGTTCATGTATCATTAAATGCAGATCATCAGTATTTTTATGTGAAAGTAGAAGATTCCGGAATCGGAATTCCGGAGGAATCCTTAGAACATATCTATGAACGTTTTTATCGTGTGGACAAGTCGCATTCGAGAGAGATCGGTGGTACAGGACTTGGACTTGCGATTACGAGAAATGCAATCCTGATGCACAGGGGTGCGATCAAGGTATTTAGTACCGAGGGAGAGGGCACGATGTTTACCGTCCGTATTCCTTTGAACTATATTGCATAGAGAAAGGCATGGTTATTCGTATATGAAAAAAAGAAAGACGGGTAAGTATATAGCAGGTATGCTGCTCGTACTGCTGACTGTATTGTTTGCAGGATGTGGTTCGAAGCAGACGGGTGAGGACGGCTCATATCATGCGTATTATCTGAATAAAGAGGCAACGAGAATCATAGAAGAACCATATACCCCTCAGGCGGCAGATACCGATACTGAGGGCATGATCGAAGAATTTCTGCAGGTGATCGCACAGACTCCGGATAAGGTAGAATGCCGGAAGCTGCTACACAGCAATGTGGAAGTGACCGGATATAACTTAGATGGCGGTCAGCTTTCTATTACCTTTAGTGAGGCATATGCACAGATGGAAGTATCGGAAGAGATCCTGTGCAGGGCTGCGATTGTCCGTACAATGCTTCAGATCCCGGAGATATCCTGTGTGTCCTTTAATGTGGCAGATCTTCCGCTGACAGACAGCAAGGGCAATGTGGTCGGTCTGATGACGAATGAGAGCTTTGTCGAGAATCCGGGTGAGCAGATCAATGCGATCCAGAGTGCGACGATCCATCTTTTTTTCTCGAATGAAGCAGGGGATGGACTGATCGAGACGACTGAGGAGGTACAGTATAGCAGTAATATCTCTATGGAAAAACTGATCATGGAACATCTGCTAGACGATCCAACGGATAAGGGAATGATCTCGGCAATTCCGCAGGGAACCGGATTAGTCAATGTGGCAACAACAAATGGCATCTGCTATGTGAATCTCGATGAGGGATTTTTAAACCAGCAGTATAACATTCAGGAACCAATCGTTATTTATTCAATCGTGAATTCACTTTCGGAAATACCAACGGTAAATAAGGTACAGATCTCGGTGAATGGAGATACCAATGGAATGTACCGCGACAGCTTTGCGTTAGATACCTTATATGAACGGAATC
Organism: uncultured Lachnospiraceae bacterium; assembly: GCA_902782995.1. Lineage (GTDB taxonomy): Bacteria > Bacillota > Clostridia > Lachnospirales > Lachnospiraceae > Roseburia_C. The sequence continues at coordinate 4,000 of CACZPJ010000076.1, forward strand.
TGGATTATGTGGTTGGAAGTGACGAAGATGGTATAAGTTCAACAGAGATCATGGTAACAGAGTCAGGAGAGTGAGAAGGTAAGTGGAGAGACGTTTTCTCGCCCAGATCGCAGTACTTCTGATTGCCGGGATTGCAGTACGCCAGTATCGGTTTTATATCGGAATTCCAATACTGGCGGCTGTTTTTCTATTCATGAATTATCATCTGATTTGTAACAGACACAGGCAGACATTTCTGATCCTGCTTGTGAGTGGTGTGGCAGCGTTTTTGGCAGGAACATACTTTACAGAAAAGGAGATCCGCTTTCGCAGTTGTTACGAAGCAGTGATAGAAGAAGAACCGGCGGCAGAGCTACAGGGCAGATTATATAAAAAAGAGTCGGTAAACGACCAATTTCAATACTATTTCAAAAATGTTAAATTTAAAATTAACAAACAAATCTATCAAACAAATTCAATTTTTATCTATTTCGATACCGATTGCTATACGATCGGAACTACCCTTATTTTAAAAGGAAACGTAAAACAATTTCATAGTGCATCGAATGAAGGAAATTTTGATCAGAGGAAGTTCTATCAAAGCCAGAAGATCGACTATACCTTTGCGGTGAAGCAGGTGCTTGCAGCTTCTATACAGAAAAACAGCCTTGGTGAGTATCTGTTTCAGTTAAAAGAAAAATTAAAACATAATTATACTATGTATGCAAATGCTGGATATAGTGATATTATGCAGGCAATGGTATGCGGCGATAAGCATGCATTGGAGTCCGGGACAAAGGAGGCATATCAGGATGCCGGGATCTCGCATCTTCTCGTGATCAGCGGACTGCATATCTCAATGATCGGGCTGGGACTTTACGAACTGCTCCGCAGGTTACACGGCTTTGTGATTCCGTCTACGCTGTTGGCGGTTCTGGGACTGTTTTGCTATGTCTGCTTTGCAGGGAATCTGGTATCGGCAAGGCGCGCTTTTTTGATGTTTTGCTTTTTATCACTGGCAAGGTGTGTGGGAAGAACGTATGACCGGATCACAGCCTTTTGTGTGACAGCGGCAGTTCTTTTGATAGATAATCCGTTTCTGCTGGATTACAGCGGATTCCGGTATTCGGCACTGGCAATCGGCGGCGTGATACTTGCAGGCGAACATGCAAAGGGATGGAAGATCAGTCTGTTCATACAGATCCTGACGATCCCGCTGACCGCATATTACTCATATGAGATCCCGGTCTTTGGCGTTGTGGCAAATCTGCTGGTGCTGCCGCTTTCCGGAGTGGTCGTAGGCAGTGCAGTCCTTGGAGGCGCGGTCAGTCTGTTTGCGGGTGGACTTGCAAGTGTAATATTACTTCCGGCGGAACTGATACTGCTCTGGTATGAAGCAGTCTGTAAGCTGATCGGTCATATTCCGGGAAATCTTATGTTGACCGGATGTCCGTCAGGCGTACAGATCGAGCTTTATTATCTGATGTTTGGCGTTCTATGGTATGTGTTGTCAAAAAGAGAAAGGAAAAGAAGCAGCAAAGACAGAACGGCGGATGTTCTGGATCCTACTGCGGATCATGAAGAGAAAAATCATCATGCTGGGAATGCAGAAACGATGAAGGAGAGAATGAGACAGATCGTTACCGGGCTTAGACTTCTTCCGGCATACGTTGGTATGATGCTGCTCGGTATCCTGTTGTTATCGGTAAAAAGAACAGATGGTCTTACGATTTCCGTATTAGATGTCGGTCAGGGAGATGGAATCTGTATGCAGTTACAGGATCAGACGACCGTGTTTGTGGATGGAGGCAGCAGTGATGTGTCAAAGGCAGGGGCTTACCGGATCGAGCCATTCCTAAAGTATCATAAGATAGGGAAGGTCGACTGGTGGTTTGTTTCACACTTTGATATGGATCATGTGAGTGGGCTGTTGGAGTTGTTAGAAGAAGGGTATCCGGTTGGTCATATTGTAGTGGCGGAGGGAGCCGTAAAAAACGACAGCTATGACCGTGTGTCAAAGCTTGCAGCGCAACAGAAGATCCCGTTATTCTATATGAAGGAAAAGGATACCTTAAGGCTTGGCAGGGACGAAGAACCAACGGTATTCACCTGTCTTGCACCGTCAGGGGAAAGTGCAGGAACAGACAGTAATGCACAGTCCATGGTCTTACTTATGCGGCAGGGTAGCTTCTTTGGCATTTTAACCGGAGATATTACAAAGGAGCAGGAACAGCAATTAACGAAGAGATGGACGCAGAAAAAGAAACTGACCTGGTATAAGGCAGCCCATCATGGTTCGGCAGGTTCAAACGATGAGAAGTGGCTTAAGGTGCTCCGTCCGCTTGTTACAACGATTTCCTATGGAGAGGGGAACCGTTATGGACACCCGGCAAAGGAAGCGTTAGATCATATCACACAGACAGGCAGCCGGATCTATCGGACGGCTGAAAGCGGGCAGATCAGTATCGGGTATCGAAAAGGAAGACTGCTCATCAGGGAATATAAAAATTAATGTCAAAAGATGCTATGAAAAATCAAAGAACAAAATGCACAAAATATGTAAAGCAAACTTTTATTTGCGTTTTTAGCTGCGAGTGAAATCCACTGCTTACGAAAACCACAAGTGAAGCTTCATCTGAACTTGTATGGTTGTAGTTAGCAGTTAGTTCACGATGAGCGTTGCAAATGTTTGCGGGACATATTTTGTGCATTTTGTCAATTATAAAATTCGAAAGCATCTTTTGACATCCGGATCCTGCCAGAAAAGAGTACAGCATGTGCTTGAAGTTTTTATGATTCCTATGTTAGAATAGATGCATGAAAACGATTGATGAAGATATGAAAAACGGAAAAATAAAACAGGTCTATTTACTATATGGCGAGGAGTCCTATCTGAAGCGGCAATACCGGGATAAGATCAAAAATGCGGTCGTAGACGTGGATGATAAGATGAACTTTTCTGCATTTGAGGGTAAGGGGATCGATGCAAAGGAAGTGATTTCCATTGCAGATACCCTTCCTTTTTTTGCCGAAAAGCGTCTGATCTTAATTGAGAACAGCGGACTGTTCAAGGGATCGGCAGACGAACTGAGTGCCTATATCAAGCAGATGCCGGAGAGCACGTATATGGTATTTGTCGAAGATGAAGTCGATAAGCGTTCGAAGATGTTTAAGGCAGTTAAGGCACAGGGGAGTGTGGTAGAATTCCCTAGACAGAAGCAGGAGCTTCTGATGCGCTGGGTGGCAGGCAGAATCAAGCGGGAACACAAGAACATCACGACACATGCAATGCAGCTTTTTTTGTCCATGACAGGGGATGATATGGAAAATATCGATAAGGAATTAGAAAAGCTGCTGTGTTACTGCATGAACCGCGACAGCATTACACCGGAGGATGTCGAGGCAATCTGCTCCGGTAAGGTGAATAACCAGATCTTTGATATGGTGAATGCGATCGCAGCCAAGAACCAGAAGCAGGCACTGGAATTATATTATGACTTATTAGAGTTAAAAGAACCGCCGATGCGTATCCTGTTTTTGATCGCAAGGCAGTTTCAGATCCTGTTTCAGGTGAAGGATTTAAGGAAGCAGGGCTTTGATGGAAGTACGATCGCATCTAAGGCAGGTATCCCTCCGTTTGCGGTGAAGCGGAATCTGTCGCAGGCATCGGGCTTTTCCATCGAGCAGCTTGCCGGTGCATTATCGGACTGCGCGAAAGCAGAAGAGGACATTAAGACCGGAAGAATGAATGACCAGCTCGCGGTAGAGCTGTTGATCATGCAATACAGTTCTTAGAAGAATATTTTTGCAAACAAAAAACACCAGCATGACGGGTACTGGTGTTTTTCTGATCTATATGTTCTGTCTGAAAGATTAAGCAAGCTTGTTAACAGCTTTTGTTAAACGGGAAATCTTTCTGGCAGAATTGTTCTTGTGATAGATGCCCTTAGAAGCAGCTTTGTTAATTGTTGAAATAGCAACAGTTAAAGCTGAATCAGCAGCAGCCTTGTCGTTGTTTGCAACAGCAGCTTCTACCTTCTTAATACATGTCTTAACTTCAGATCTGATTGCTTTGTTTCTCTCAGCCTTAGTAGCACTTACAAGAATTCTTTTCTTTGCAGATTTAATGTTAGCCAAATCCGTACACCTCCATTATCATTCATAAAATTGAGTTCCTTTGTTCCATTAAATACGGACACGGACGATCTAATGTAAACATACTATGATAGTGTAATTCAGAAAATAATATCTGTCAATACATATTTCACGTTTTTTTGCAAAAAATATGAAAAATCACGATGACAGAAGGGAGCGGCAGAGATACATGTATCAGGTGCGTACCGATCTTGCATTAGAGGCAAAGGAGAAATTCGAGGAAGACCACGTAGAAGTCAAGGGTGTGCGGTTAGAAAAAGAAAAAGCAGCAGGTGATATTGAGATCACAAAGGTGGTGATCGAAACGGAAAACGGAGCAAAGACCATGGGAAAGCCGCGCGGCATCTATGTGACCTTAGAAGCCCCGAACATGATAGAAGAGGATGAAGATTACCACAGGGAGATCTCGGTTCAGTTATCGAAGGTGGTAAGGGAACTGTTAGGAGAAAAAAAGGAAAACGATTCGATCCTTGTGGTCGGACTCGGAAACCGCGAGGTGACACCGGATGCGTTAGGACCGCATGTTGTCGATAATATGATGATCACCAGACATATCATCCGGGAATTCGGAAGCTATGCGTTTGGAAAAGATAAGACAAAGAAGATCAGCGGGATCGTTCCGGGCGTCATGGCACAGACCGGCATGGAATCGGAAGAGATCATCCGGGGTGTGGTCGAACAGACCCATCCCGATTATGTGATCGTGGTAGACGCATTAGCGGCAAGAAGCACGAGACGGTTAAACCGCACGATCCAGATCACGGATACTGGCATCAATCCGGGCTCCGGTGTCGGCAACAGACGTCATGCGATCAATCGGGAGAGCATGGGAGTCCCGGTGCTTGCGATCGGAGTCCCGACGGTAGTAGATGCCGCCACGATCGTGACCGATACGATGAGCGATCTGATCGCAGCAATGGCAGAGTCAAGCCACTTAAGCGGGCTGGGAGACTCCTTAAAGACCTTAAACGAGATGGAAAAATACGAGCTGATCCGGGAACTGTTATCTCCGCATCTGAATGCATTTTTCGTGACACCAAAGGATATTGATGAGGCAGTCAAGCGTCTGGGTTACACGATCTCAGAGGGGCTTAACATGACCTTTTTAGAAAATCACGCATAGACATGCCTGCCTTCACATACCATGTAACGTGTAAGAAAAATAGAGTGTGCGTCTTAGCTTTTTACTGTATAGGAATTCCAACGGAATTTCCTATACAGAAATAAAGTGTGCGCTCACCGCACACTTATAGCAACAGGGAGGGTCAGGCAGGAGATGAGGAAAAATCAGATATAAAAAGAAGATCCTGCTGGCAGCAATGCTTCTCATCCTGCTGTCGGTGGGATTCCTTGGTATGAAAAAGCATGGCACATTGTTAAAAAATGAAGTGCTTGCGGAAGGAAGGCGGGCAGTGTATGGGTGTGTGGCAGGAAGCTATATGCCGGGACTGCTTTATTATGCAAGAGAAGATAGAGCGTCCGGGTGGGATTTTTTTTATGCAAAACTGACAGACCTGATCCCATTTGCCGGATACTTAAAAACACAGGGAGAGCTTGCAGTGCCAAAGGAATCGGCACTTTCCTATGAGACGATCCTTGCACTAGAGGCAATGGACGAATCCTATATGGACGGCAGACCGAAAACGGCAGTTGAGGCGGCAGAGGAAGAAAATGAGAACCGGATCTTAGCAGAGGCAGAAACGGAAAACGAAAAAGAACGGAGTGAAGAGGGGAAAAACGAAGAGAACGAAGAAGACAACAAAGAAGGGAAGGAAGGCGGAGAGGATAAAAAGGAAGAGCACAAAGGGGAGAAGAAGAAAGCAGAAGAGGGAAAACAGGAAGAAGGCAAAGCCGCAGAAGAAGCCGCAGAAACATCCTTACCTGCCGATGGATTCGTGGCACAAAGTGAACCGGTTGTTACATATCCAAGGGAAAAACTCAATGATTTTGACTACCTGATCCAGAACTTCTATACGGTAGACCGAATGACGACGATCAACGGAAGCCAGTTAAATGCCGCAGACCTGTTAGCGCGTGATATGCATCTTGTGACACCGGCAGACCAGCCACAGATACTGATCTATCATACCCATTCACAGGAGATGTACGCCAATTCCACACCGGGAGATCTGATGACCGGGGTTATGGGATGCGGGGAATATTTAGCGCAGATTTTGCGGGAGAGATACGGCTTAAACGTTATTCATCATATGGGACAGTATGATGTGGATGCAAGAAAGTACGCATATGCGAATGCAGCACCTGCCATTGAGCAGATCTTAGCCGAGAATCCGAGCATCGAGGTCGTGATCGATCTGCACCGGGATGAGATAAACGGCAAGCATCTGACGAGAGAGGTACAGGGGAAAACAGTGGCACCGGTCATGTTTTTTAATGGCTTAAGTCGGCTGACGGATGTTGGGGATATCGCCTATCTGGCGAATCCGAACCTGTCGGATAATCTGGCGTTTTCCTTGCAGATGCAGTTGACAGCCGCAGAATATTACCCGGAACTGACCAGACATATCTATTTAAAAGGGTATCGTTATAACATGCATTACCGTCCGAAGACACTTTTGATCGAAAATGGTTTTCAGACGAATACCTATGAGGAGGCACACGATGCCATGGACCCACTTGCAGACGTTCTTTATAAGGTTTTATGTGGATAAAAGATAAGGAATCGAATAAATTGTCGCGTTTTGTAAAAAAATAGTTGTAAGTACGAAAAATATCGATATAATAAATAGGAGATAAACGAAAGAGTTGATGATATATTATGGAATTTTCTAATTTGAACTTTATTTTCCGGTTTTTACCGATTTTTATACTTATTTACTATTTGTCACCTGCACGCTGGAAAAACAGCGTGCTGTTTCTTGGAAGCGTATTGTTTTATGCACTTGGAGAACCACGGTATGTGATCCTTCTGCTTGCTTCTGTAGCCCTGCATTACCTTGCGGCATGGAGCATGAAGGGGATGAGAAGACATCCGAAGAAAAAGAGGGGATTACTTGCAGTCCTGATCATGATCGATGTGGGACTGCTTTTGTTCTTTAAGTATACGTCCTATCGTATGCCGCTTGGCTTCAGCTTCTTCACCTTTACCGTTTTATCCCATATTTTAGATGTATATATGGAAAAATGTGAACCGGAGCGGTCGTTTGCGAAGGCAGGCATTTATATGATGCTGTTTCCAAAGCTGATCTCAGGACCGATCGCCTCTTACCGGCAGATGTATCCGGAGTTAGAGAAGCGTCGGATCACATTTGAAGAGACGGAACAGGGACTGATGATCTTTACGATCGGTCTTGGGTTTAAGGTGATTTTTGCGGATCATTTCGGCATGCTGTGGAATGAGATACAGACCGCAGGCTTTGATTCGATCTCTACGCCGTTAGCATGGATCGGGGCGGCAGGCTATAGTGCACAGTTATTTTTTGACTTTCAGGGATATTCTCTGATGGCGGTCGGTGTGGGAAGAATGCTCGGATTTCATCTGCCGAAGAACTTCGATCATCCTTATCGTTCAAAGTCGGTGGCGGAGTTTTACCGCAGATGGCATATTACGCTTGGACAGTGGTTTAAGAACTATCTGTATATTCCATTAGGCGGTAACCGTGGAACAATGGTGCGGACGGTCTTTAATCTGTTGCTTGTATGGTTTGTGACCGGTATGTGGCATGGAAGTACCTCCAACTTCATTCTCTGGGGCATGGTGCTTGGGCTCTTTGTTGTTTTAGAAAAGTGCTGCCTGAAGAAGTTTTTAAACAGACACCCGGTTGTGGCGCACCTGTATGTACTTTTGGTGATCCCGATGACATGGATCGTCTTTGCGGTTACGAAGATCCGTGATGTGGGCGTTTACTTTACGAGATTATTCCCATTCTGGGGTTCGCCGGATTATGTGAACCAGAGTGATTTTATGCGGAGCCTTGGACGTTACGGCATCTTTTTTGCACTGGCATTTCTGGTTTCCCTGCCGTTTGTGGACAAGCTGTATGAAAAGTATAAGGATCATCTTGTGACAAAGCTGCTGTTACTGGTTGTTTTCTGGTACTGCATATATAAAGTCGCAAACGGGATGAATAATCCGTTTTTGTATTTTCAGTTTTAAGTGTGAAAAATAGAAAGGTATCATATGAAAATAATAAAGAAGTTTCCGTTTTTTTCCACCATCATTTTACTGGGGATTATTTTTACCCTGATCGGTCTGCTTGGCAGGAATGGTGTGTACCGGGAATATCGGGAAAAAAGTGGCAATGTGCCGATGCTTGCAAGTGTCTTTCAGGGACTTTCGGATGGCAGGTTTCCATGGAGTTCTGTAAAAAAGGATGAGGTAACAGCGGATCTGACAAAAAGCGGGGACGACACAAAGAAAAAGGACGCAGAGAAAAAAGACCCGGATAAAGATAATCCGGATAAGAAGGGGCAGCAGGATGCAACGGAGTCTGTAACGACGCAGCCGTCTGAGGATACTGAGGCGGCAGAAAGCGGACAGGCCGATGCGGATAAGACCTATGAGTTTACGACCGTAGACCAGTCTTATTTTGATGATGCATTATTTATCGGAGATTCGCGTACGGTCGGACTTCATGACTATTCCGGCTGGGATAATGCAACGTATTATGCGAGTATCGGACTTACGGTGTATGATCTGTTTACGAAGCCGGTCGTAGAGGAAAACGGAACAACGATCACGATCGAACAGGCACTTACAGAGCATAAGTTCGGGAAGATCTATCTGATGATCGGAATCAATGAGATGGGAACCGGTACGATTGATTCCTTTATGGAAGCATATCAGAATGCAGTCACCCACCTGCAGGAACTGCAGCCGGATGCGATCCTGTTTGTAGAAGGGATCATGTATGTGAAAAAAGAAAAGTCGGATACCGACCCGATTTTTAACAATCCGAACATTCAGGCACGGAATGACCGTATCGCAGCACTTGCAGATAATAAGAAAATATTTTATATTGATGTTAACGAAGTTGTTACAGATGAGACCGGTAATCTGAATCCGGAGTACACTTATGATGAAGTACATCTGTTAGGCAGATATTACAGTGTCTGGACAGATTTCCTGCTTGCACACGGAATCGTGCGATAAGTACAGGCAGAGTAAGATATGGAGAGGTAAAGGAATGGCAATAGATCAGAGCAAAATCAGAAATTTTTGTATTGTAGCACATATCGATCATGGAAAATCGACACTGGCAGACCGTATTATCGAAAAGACCGGACTGTTGACCAGCAGGGAGATGCAGGCACAGGTACTCGATAATATGGATCTTGAACGGGAAAGAGGAATTACGATCAAGTCGCAGGCTGTCCGTATTGTATATAAGGCAGAGGACGGAGAAGAATATATTTTCAACCTGATCGATACACCGGGACATGTTGACTTTACCTATGAGGTATCACGAAGTCTGGCTGCCTGTGACGGTGCGATCTTAGTCGTGGATGCGGCACAGGGAATCGAGGCACAGACATTGGCAAATGTCTATCTTGCCTTAGACCATGACCTTGAGGTGATCCCGGTCATCAACAAAGTAGATCTTCCAAGTGCAGACCCGGATCGTGTGGTAGAAGAGATCGAGGATGTCATCGGAATCGAAGCACAGGACGCACCGCGTATCTCTGCAAAGACCGGATTAAATGTCGAGGAAGTATTAGAGCAGATCGTAAAGAAGCTGCCGGCACCGACCGGTGATCCGAAGGCACCGCTGAAGGCACTGATCTTTGATTCGCTTTATGATGCATATAAGGGTGTTATCGTATTCTGCCGGATCCGTGAGGGACATATCAAGGCGGGCATGCCGATCAAGATGATGGCGACCGGAGCAGTGGCAGATGTGGTAGAGGTAGGATACTTTGGCGCAGGTCAGTTTATCCCATGTGACGAACTCTCAGCCGGCATGGTAGGCTATATTACCGCCAGCCTGAAAAATGTCAGCGACACCAGAGTAGGTGATACCGTGACGAATGCGGATAATCCATGTGCAGAGGCACTTCCGGGTTATAAGAAGGTCAATCCGATGGTATACTGCGGACTCTATCCGGCAGACGGTGCAAAGTACCCGGATCTGCGGGATGCCTTAGAAAAGCTGCAGTTAAATGATGCGGCACTTCAGTTCGAGGCAGAGACATCGATCGCACTTGGCTTCGGATTCCGCTGCGGATTCCTCGGACTGTTACACCTTGAGGTCGTACAGGAGCGGTTAGAGCGTGAGTATAACTTAGATCTGGTGACGACCGCGCCGGGTGTTATCTATAAGGTGCATAAGACAGATGGAACCGTGATCGATCTGACGAATCCGTCGAATCTTCCGGATCCTTCGGAGATCGAATACATGGAAGAACCGTTTGTCAGTGCAGAGATCATGGTAACGAGTGATTATGTGGGGGCGATCATGGATCTGTGTCAGGAACGGCGCGGAATCTATGTGAGCATGGAATATATCGAGCAGACGCGTGCTGTGTTAAAGTACGATCTGCCGCTTAATGAGATCATTTATGATTTCTTTGATGCATTAAAGTCACGTTCTAGAGGTTATGCCTCCTTTGATTATGAGATGAAGGGCTACCAGAGATCCGAGCTTGTAAAGCTTGATATCTTAATCAACCGTGAGCCGGTGGATGCCTTATCCTTTATCGTATTCAAGGATACCGCATATGAGCGTGGAAGAAAGATGTGTGAGAAGTTAAAGGAAGAGATCCCAAGACATCTGTTTGAGATCCCGATCCAGGCAGCCGTCGGCAGCAAGGTCATTGCGCGTGAGACGGTAAAGGCAATGCGCAAGGATGTGCTTGCGAAGTGCTATGGTGGAGACATCAGCCGTAAGAGAAAGCTGCTTGAGAAGCAGAAGGAAGGTAAAAAGCGTATGCGTCAGGTGGGCAACGTAGAGATCCCACAGGAAGCATTTATGAGTGTATTGAAACTGGATGAGGACTAGAGCATGAAAAAGATCATGGAACTATATCTGCACATTCCGTTTTGTGTGAAAAAGTGCGCGTATTGTGATTTCCTGTCCGCTCCGGCAGATGAGGCAACACAGCGGGAGTATGTTGCCGCTCTTTTACAGGAAATTGCATATATGGGAGCAAAATGTAGAGACCGGGAGGTCTCTACTATCTATATTGGCGGGGGAACGCCATCCTGGTTACAGGAAGCCTATCTGGCAGGGATCTTAGAACAGGTCTTTTTAAACTTTACAGTGCGTGCAGATGCGGAAGTCAGTATCGAATGTAATCCGGGAACACTGACGAAGGAAAAGCTGTACACGTATGCACAGTATGGGGTGAACCGTCTAAGTATCGGCTTACAGTCGACGATGGATGATGAGTTAAAGCTGCTGGGCAGGATACACACCTACGATCAGTTCCTGCGGAACTACGAGCTGGCGCGTGAGATGGGCTATGGGAATATCAATGTCGATCTGATGAGTGCACTGCCGTATCAGTCAAGGGAAAAATACATGACATCCTTACAGAGAGTCATTGCGTTAAGACCGGAGCATATTTCTGCATATTCCCTGATCATTGAAAAGGGAACACCATTTTATGAGCAGTACAAGTTTGATGCGGTTAAAAGAGAGGCCGGCATGCCGACCGATTATCTGCCAAGCGAAGAGACGGAATATGCGATCTACAAGCAGACACAGTCTGTATTGGCAGAAGCTGGATACCATCACTATGAAGTCTCGAATTATGCGAAGCCGGGATATGAGTGCAGGCATAACATCGGCTACTGGAAGCGCACGGATTATCTGGGACTGGGACTTGGAGCAGCATCCTTAATGGACAATATCCGGTATACGAATACCACAGATCTTACAGACTATTTAAAGGGAGCCGGAGTACCTTCGGATCAGATCGATGCAGAGATGATGCAGACGCTTTCCGAAGAGGAAAAGCATGCAGCATATGCAACGAATCTTCACCGGAGCATTGATGCGGTATCACGGATGGCACAGATGGAAGAATTCATGTTCTTAGGGCTTCGTATGACAGAAGGGATCACAAGACAGGAGTTCTATCAGAACTTCGGGATGCAGATTGAAGGAGTCTATGGACAGGTGCTTCCACAGCTTGTCTCGGAAGGCCTGATCGAGCAGAAGGCAGGACAGATCAGACTGTCCGAAAGAGGAATGGATATCAGTAATTATGTATTGTCGCAGTTTTTATTAGGTTAGCAGTGGAAAACAGGGGGTATCGTGTGAAAATACGATTTTCACATGCAAAGAACAGCACAAGAATGGAGATCAACATGAACGAAGTGTATGAAAAACTGATGAAGTGCTATGAGGGAGTCAGAAAAAAGATTGATTTTACACCGAAGGTCGCGCTTGTCTTAGGATCGGGGCTCGGAGATTATGCGGATACGATCCGGGTAGAAGCAGTCTTAGACTATCATGACATTGAGGGCTTTCCGGTATCGACCGTTCCGGGACATAAGGGCAGATTTATCTTTGGCTATGTTGGTGATGTACCGGTGGTCTGTATGCAGGGACGTGTGCATTACTACGAGGGCTATGCGATGACGGATGTGGTATTGCCGATCCGTCTGATGAAGCTGATGGGAGCCGAAGTATTGTTTTTAACGAATGCAGCAGGCGGAATCAAGCAGGGAATGCAGGCAGGAGATCTGATGATGATCACCGGACAGATCGCAAGCTTTGTTCCGTCACCGCTTATCGGAGCTAATATCGAAGAATTAGGACCACGCTTCCCGGACATGAGTGAGATCTATGATAAGGACTTGCAGAAGCTCATAAGAAGGGCAGCCGTTGAGTTAGATATCCCGATCCAGGAAGGAACCTACCTACAGCTTACCGGTCCGAACTTTGAGACACCACAGGAGATTACAATGTGCCGTACCTTAGGTGCGGATGCGGTCGGCATGAGTACCGCATGTGAAGCAGTCGCAGCAAATCATATGGGTATGAAGATCTGCGGAATCTCCTGTATCTCGAATCTTGCCTGTGGAATCTCACCGGTTCCGCTTTGCCATGAGGAAGTGCAGGAGACTGCCGATCAGACAGCACCGCTTTTTCAGAAGTTAGTCAGCCGTGTCATTACATTGATCGGAGAAGGGAGCAGCCTATGAATATCCGCTTCTATGACGCGAAGATCCTAAGGACAAGAGAAGATCATACCTTTTTCGTGGAAACAGGCGAACTCTGGGTGGTTGGCAGTTCGATTGCATATATCGGAGACGGAAAGGATACACCGGATGCGCCGGCATGGGATAAAGAGATCGATGTAGAAGGCAATCTTCTGATGCCGGGCTTTAAGGATGCACATACCCATACGGCAATGACATTCTTACGTTCCTATGCAGACGATCTTCCGCTTCAGGAATGGCTGAATAAACAGGTGTTTCCGATGGAAGGAAAGCTTACGAAAGAGGATGTGTACTGGACGAGCATCTTAGGCATCATGGAATACCTGACAAGCGGGATCACTTCGAATTTTGATATGTATTTTTTCACGCAGCAGGTGATACAGGCATCGGTGGATTGTGGCTTCCGTACCGTGCAGGTCGGTGCAGTCAATGACTTTGTAAGCAGCATGGAAGAGATGGAAGAGTGCTACCACAGGGTCAATGCAATGAGTGAACTGACCAGCTACATGATCGGCTTTCACGCGGAGTATACGACCTCCCATCAGAAGTTAGAGCAGATCGCAGCACTTGCAGATAAGCTGCATTCTCCGGTATATCTGCATAATTCCGAGACAGCCTTAGAAGTAGCGGAATGTAAAAAGCGTTATGGCATGTCACCGACACAGCTTACAGATGCGCTTGGTATGTATAAATATGGCGGTGGCGGTTATCACTGTATCTATTTTGATGAGAAGGACATAGATATTTTTGCAAAAAGAGGATTGTCCGTAGTGACAAATCCGGCATCGAATCTGAAGCTTGCAAGCGGGATTGCTCCGGTTAAGACCTTTTTAGACCGCGGCATCAATGTGGCGATCGGAACGGACGGGGCGGCAAGCAACAACTGTTTGGATATGTTCCGCGAGATGTTTCTTACAGCCGGACTTGCCAAGATCAGGGAAAAGGATGCGGCCTGCTTTGGTGCGGATGAGGTCTTGTATATGGCAACGGCAGGCGGTGCAAAGGCAATGGGACTTACGGACTGTGACAGCCTTGTCGAAGGGAAAAAGGCAGATCTGATCGTGATCGACTTAAAGCAGCCGAACATGCAGCCGGAAAATAATATCGTAAAAAATATTGTATACAGTGGAAGCAAGCAGAACGTGATCCTTACGATGGTAAATGGGCGCATCCTCTACGAGAACCGGAAGGGAGCGGGTGTGCAGTATGAGATCGGCTTTGAGCCGGAAGAGATCTATCGTAAGGTCAATGAAATTGTAAGTACACACAGATAAGTAGAAAGGCACAGATTATGAAAATCACATTTGTACATCATAGCTGTTTTGTAGTGGAGTTAGAGGAGCATATTCTGGTATTTGATTATTTTGACGGCGATAAGGTAAACGGGTATCATTTTACCGGACAGCTTCCGGAGTTTGATCCTGCAAAGAAGCTGTACTTTTTTGCAAGCCATAAGCATCAGGATCACTTTGATCTTGGCATTTTAAAGCTTGCCGGAAAGTATCCGGATATTCAGTATATTCTATCGAAGGACATCCGGTTAGGCAGAAATTATCTGCTGCGCAACGGGATCCCGTTATCGGTGAAGGAAAAGATCAAATTTGTAAGTCCGGATGGCAGTTATAAGGTAGATGATATGAAGATCACGACGCTTCGTTCGACCGATGTCGGCGTGGCATTTCTCGTGGAGGCAGAAGGAAAGGTGATCTATCATGCGGGAGATCTGCATAACTGGAAGATGGAAGGTGCCGGAGAGCTGATCAACGGAAAGATGGAGCGTGGCTATAAGGGCGCGCTTTCGAGGATCAGTGACAGGCATATCGATGTTGCATTTGTGGTATTAGACGGAAGACTGGGAGAACATACGAACCGCGGACTGGATTATTTTATGCGCCATATGAATGCGGATTATGTTTTCCCGATGCATATGTGGCAGCAGTTTGATCTGCCGGCGCAGTATAAGAGAATGTGTAACAACTCTCTGTTTACCGAACGGCTGGTGGACATTACCCATGAAAATCAGATTTTTGAGATTGATTAGGTTGAAAAAATAGGACGAGTGGGCTATAATAGCGGAAGGTATTCTGACTTTTTGGAATGGGAGGAAACGATATGGCTTTTATTGGAAGTTTTTTACAGTATTTAATCATTTTTGTAATTCTGGCGGTAATTGCAGTCGCGGGTGTTTTTGCAGGAAAGGCATTACGTGCGCGTAAGGATGCAAAAGAGCTTGAGACTGGCAGGGAGAACAAGGAGGCGTAAGCGGACGTTGCTTGTCAGATTACAGAAAGAGAAATAGATTTTGGAGGAATAGACGTGAAAAAGTATGGCGTAAATGATTTAAGAAGAATGTACCTTGAATTCTTCGAGAGCAAGGGACATCTTGCAATGAAGAGCTTTTCTCTGGTACCACACAATGATAACAGCTTATTACTGATCAATGCAGGTATGGCACCGTTAAAGCCTTATTTTACCGGACAGGAGATCCCACCGAGAACAAGAGTAACGACTTGTCAGAAGTGTATCCGTACCGGTGATATTGAAAACGTTGGTAAGACAGCAAGACATCTGACCTTCTTTGAGATGCTTGGTAACTTCTCCTTCGGAGATTATTTTAAGCATGAAGCGATCGCATGGTCCTGGGAGTTTTTAACCAAGGTGCTTGAATTAGATCCTGAGAGATTATATCCATCGATCTACGGAGAAGATGATGAGGCATTTGATATCTGGACGAAGGAAGTAGGCGTTCCGGCAGAGAAGATCACACGTTTTTACCGTGACCCGGAGACCGGTGAATGCGATAACTTCTGGGAGCATGGTGCAGGTCCTTGCGGTCCTTGTTCTGAGATCTATTATGACAGAGGCGAGAAGTACGGCTGTGGCAGCCCGGACTGTAAGGTCGGCTGTGACTGTGACCGTTTTATGGAAGTGTGGAACAACGTATTTACACAGTTTGACGGAGATGGCAAGGGCGGCTATGAAGAGCTGGCACAGAAGAACATCGATACCGGTATGGGATTAGAGCGTCTGGCTGTTGTAATGCAGGATGTAGATTCGGTATTCGATATTGATACGATGAAAGCAATCCGTGATAAGATCTGTGGGATGTCACATAAGACCTATCAGCAGGATGCATTAGATGATGTATCGATCCGTCTGATTACAGACCATATCCGTTCCTCAACCTTTATGATCTCCGATGGAATCATGCCATCGAATGAAGGAAGAGGTTATGTACTGCGTCGTCTGATCCGTCGCGCAGCAAGACATGGAAGACTACTCGGTATTGACGGTTTATTCCTTGCAAAGCTGTCTGAGACAGTCATCAATGAGAGCAAGGACGGTTATCCGGAATTAGAGGAGAAGAAGGAATTCATCTTCAAGGTATTATCCCAGGAAGAGGAGAAGTTCAATAAGACGATCGATCAGGGTCTTGCAATCTTAGCAGATATGCAGACAGAGATGGAGAAAAAAGGAAGCAAAGAGCTTTCCGGTGCAGATGCATTCAAGCTGTATGACACTTATGGATTCCCACTTGATCTGACACAGGAGATCTTAGAGGAGAAGGGCTTTACCATTGATGAGGCGGGATTTAGCGCAGCAATGGAAGAGCAGCGTACCAAGGCAAGAAAAGCACGTAAGGTGACAAATTATATGGGTGCAGATGTGACCGTATATGAGTCTATCGACCCATCTGTTACAACAGAGTTCGTTGGATATGAGAATCTGACCTACAGCTCTAAGGTAACGGTTATGACCACAGAGACAGAGATCGTAGAAGCATTATCCGATGGAGAAGTAGGAACGATCTTCGTAGAGCAGACCCCATTTTATGCAACAATGGGTGGACAGAATGCAGATACCGGTGTAATAAGAAGCGCAGACGGAAGCTTTGAGTTTTCCGTAGAAGATACCGTTAAGATGTTAGGCGGTAAGGTCGGACATATCGGAAAAGTAACAAAGGGTATGGTAAAGACCGGTGATGTGGTAGAGCTTGTAGTAGATGCAGACAAGCGTGCAGCAATCGCAAAGAACCACAGTGCCACCCACTTATTACAGAAGGCACTCCGTAATGTATTAGGTTCCCACGTAGAGCAGGCCGGTTCTGATGTCAATCCGGATCGTCTCCGTTTTGACTTCTCACACTTCTCCGCTATGACAGCAGAAGAGATCAAGAAGGTAGAGAATATCGTAAACGAGCAGATCGCAGCAGCACTTCCGGTTGTAACAGAGATCATGACCTTAGACGAAGCAAAGAAGACCGGTGCAATGGCACTCTTTGGTGAGAAGTATGGCGAGAAGGTCCGCGTCGTAAAGATGGGAGATTTCTCAACTGAGTTATGTGGTGGAACACATGTAAGCAATACAGCAGCAATCACAGCATTCAAGATCGTATCCGAGACCGGTGTTGCAGCAGGCGTACGTCGTATCGAGGCACTGACATCGAATGCAGTATTTGAATATTATGATAAGATCGAGGCTGAATTAGAAGCAGCAGCGAAGTTAGTAAAGGCAACTCCGGCAACCATCTGTGAGCGTCTTGAGCATATGATGGCAGAGATGAAGGCTTTACAGAGCGAGAACGAGTCCTTAAAGAGCAAGGCAGCCAAGGATGCACTCGGTGATGTTATGGATCAGGTCGTAGAAGTAAAGGGCATGAAGTTACTTGCTGCATCTGTAGCAGGTGTGGATATGAACGGACTGCGTGACCTTGGAGACCAGTTAAAAGAGAAGTTAGGCAGCGGTGTTGTCGTATTAGCTTCTGACTGTGACGGAAAGGTAAACCTGATCGCAATGGCAACCGATGATGCAATGGCAAAGGGCGCACATGCAGGAAACCTGATCAAGGGCATTGCCGCAAAAGTCGGAGGCGGCGGCGGTGGACGTCCGAATATGGCTCAGGCTGGTGGTAAGAATCCGGCCGGTATTGCAGATGCACTTGCAGAAGCAAAGACTGTATTAGAGAGCCAGATCTAAGCAGGCGATATTTGTTTGGAAAATAATTTCTATTTTTTGTTGAAAATAGTTGACGAATTGAAAAAATCTGCTATAATCAATGATAGTGCAATAAAATATTACCCAAACAGTTGAATATGCACAATAAGCAACTGGAGGGAGGTTAGGTGTGAGACTATGTCAAATGTTATCGTAAAAGAAAACGAGACGTTAGATAGCGCTTTACGCAGATTCAAAAGAAACTGTGCGAAAGCTGGTATCCAGCAGGAAATCCGTAAAAGAGAACATTACGAAAAGCCAAGTGTTAGACGTAAGAAAAAATCGGAAGCTGCTAGAAAACGTAAGTACAACTAATAAGATAGAAAGCTGTCACAATTTTGTGGCAGCTTTCACTTTATGTACAAAAACAGGTGTAATAAATTAAGAATACAGACCATATATTAAAGTCGTGAGGACAACATCCTCACGGCTTTTTTTACTGTATAGGAAATTCCGTTGGAATTCCTATACAGCAAAAGCAAGCTTGCCAAGATGCGCACCTCGCGGAGTGGAAAATTATGCGATGCATCCGCTCGGGCGCGAGAGTGTGCGACAAGCGCACACTTTATTTTTAAAATCAGAATATCAAATGAATATGTTTATGGAATAGTTGTCAGGCTGCACAAGAATTGTGGATTGGCGACTTATGGAGAATCTTAAATTTTCTTAATGTTCTGTAAGGAGATGAGCAATGCAGTAACAGGACGTTACTGCAAGTAAAAGCCGGGGCATGGACGCCACGTCTTTTACGGTTGCGGTCGTAGAATGATTTATGACAGAACATTTAGAAAATGTTAGATTCGTAATATGGAGCAAATCCACAATTCTTGTGCAGCCTGACATATATAGTAAGATCATATATTTGATAGACTGATCTTTTTAGAAAAGCAGCGATAGAGAGGAGAGAGAACACTGGAAGAAGCAAAAATGAAAAGTATCTATTACATATTTCCGGTAAAGCTCCGGGAAGGTCTGTTAAAGTGTAGGATACATATGGACTGTTTAGAGGAGATCCGTGTCCGTGTCGGACAGCCTCTGATCTTCTGGTATGGAGGAAAGGAATGGTATTATGACGCGCACCAGATGCGTCTGAGTGAACAGCTCGAAGACGGATATATTATGATGGAAGAAGATCTTACGGATATGGTCATGTTTTTGAGCAGGTATTCGGTCTATGCATTTGAAGAAGAGATGCACAATGGCTTTGTTACCTTAGAGGGCGGCCATCGTGTCGGCATTGCAGGGCAGGTGCGGATGGAAAGAGGGAAGGTTGCAGACATCCGCTATATCAGTTTTTTAAACATCCGTGTGGCAAAGCAGAAGCAGGGATGTGCCAGAAATCTGCTTCCCTACCTCATACATGGAAAACAGATCTACAATACGTTGATTGTCTCAGCACCGGGGATTGGAAAGACCACCTATCTCAGGGACTGTATCCGGATGCTGTCGGATGGAACGTCTTACTTAAACGGACTTCGGATCGGTCTTGTCGATGAACGGTCTGAGATCGCGGCGTGTCATCTGGGCGTACCGCAAAACGATGTCGGACAAAGAACCGATGTCTTAGACCGCTGCAGTAAAAGCGAGGGCATGCGCATTCTGCTTCGGGCAATGTCACCACAGGTCATAGCAGTGGATGAGCTTGGCGCAGAGGAGGATTATCAGGCAGTAGAGCAGACCTTAAACTGTGGAAGTCGTATCCTTGGGACACTGCATGCTGCGGACATACAGGAGCTGAAAGAAAAAAAGCTTGTGCAGAAATGGCTGGCACACCATACCTTTGAGCGTTATGTGGTGTTACATAAGGCAGAAAGCGGCAGCCGCAATTTTAAGATCTATGATGACAATCTGGAGCTCTTATGCTAAGAGCTATTGGCTGTCTTTGCATCTTATCCGGCATGCTGGGGATCAGTCAGGTATATGTAGCCGGAATCCGTGCACATTACAGGCAGCTATTAGATGGGAAGGAGCTGTTGTACCGGCTGGGCAATGAGATGTGTTATCTAAAGCTGCCGCTTCCGCAGCTCTTAAAACGTCTGGCACAGACCATACATGCACCCTACAGCGGTGTCTTAACGGATCTGGCGGCAGAACTGGATGCGTACCGGGAGGCAGATGTAAAAAAGCTGTGGTGTGAGGTATTGCAACACCATAAAAAGGAGTTTTTACTAAGCATGACGGAATACCGCACGTTACAGGAGGCTGGCAGTATTCTGACCCATGAGAACGGACAGATGCAGGAAGGCGCAGTCAGGCTCTATAGTGAGCAGTTTGACCGTCTGATCGAACAGGCGGCAAAAGAGATGGAGAACCGGTTAAAGCTGTGCCGGTATCTGAGTGCTGCTGCCGGTATTTTTCTGATACTGGTCCTGATCTAAGTGAAAAATAAGAAAGAGAAGATGGAGTATGGCATGAGTGTAAATTTAATTTTTAAGATTGCGGCAGTCGGGATCTTAGTTACGGTGATCAGTCAGGTGTTAAAACACAGTGGAAGGGAAGAACATGCATTTCTGACAAGTCTTGCAGGGCTGTTGATCGTACTGTTCTGGATCGTGCCATATATCTATGAACTGTTTCAGACGATCAAGAACCTGTTTGCCCTGTAAGGCAAAAACAGATTAAAAATAGCTGCCTGTGGCAGAAAGCCTATAGGCGGAGGGAAAGGCAGGATTCTTTAAATGGATGTAATGAAAATAGCGGCAATCGGTGTCGCTGGTGTTCTGCTAGGGATCTTCGTGCGTTCCTATAAGTCGGAATACAGTCTGTTCATCAGTATGGCAGTCTGTACCTGTATCTTTTTGTACCTGATCTCGAAGCTGGAACTGGTGCTTGGCTATATCAATTCCGTGCAGTCACTGATCGTTGTCGATGAACGCTATATCGGAACGATCCTTAAGATGATCGGGATCACCTATATTGCGGATTTTTCTGCCAGCCTGTGCAAGGATGCCGGGTATCAGGCGATTGCAGGACAGATAGAGACGTTTGCGAAGATGTCGATCCTGCTTATCAGTATGCCGGTACTCATGTCCTTTATACAGACTATTGAGGAATTCTTATGAAAAAAGAGCAAAAAAGAGGGGTGTTTGCGCTGGCTGGCTGTCTGATCCTGTTTCTTGTGCTCGGATGCGGCAGGATACCGGTACAGGCAGCACAGGAGGATCGTGCCGGGACAGATCATACGATAGGAGAAGAAAGAACCCTGCTTGAGATGGGGGCAGATGAGGTGAAGCAGCAGATGATCGATCAGCTTGATATGGATTCGATCGATACATATATACAGGGACAGGATAAGGAAAGCAGTCTTTCGTTTTCCACGCTGGTGTCGGAACTGATGTCAGGCGGGGATACAAAGCTGCTGCAGCAGATCGGAAGTTATACCAGAGATCTGCTGCTTGGAGAGATTGATAACAACCGGGAACTGCTTATTTTTATGATCGCACTGGCATTTACCTTTGCACTGCTTCGGAACTTTTCCTCGGTCTTTCAAAACAGCTATGTTTCACAGTTATGTTTTCTGCTGGTCTATGTCGAGCTGATGGTGCTTTTGATGAAGTCCTTTGCAGTCGTGCAGGAGCTTTTAACGGGAACCTTAGATCAGATCGTGGAATTTATGAAGGTACTGCTGCCGGTTTTTTGTATGTCCATGGTGTTTTCGAATGGAACAACAACTGCATCGGGCTTCTATGAGATGGCATTTCTGATCATCTTTCTGGTGCAGTGGGTCATGAGGTATCTGCTGACACCGCTGATACAGATCTATGTGGTGATGCAGTTTGTCAACTATACGTTAGAGGGAGAGAAGTTTGCAAAAATGTGCGAGCTGTTAGAGGGAGGGATCGTCTGGACAATGAAGCTTACCGTAACCGTAGTACTTGGGTTAAATGTCGTGCAGGGGCTGGTGAATCCGGCAATCGACCGCTTAAAGATGTCCTCGTTATCGAAAACCGTCAGTATGATACCGGGCTTTGGAAATGCGGCAGGAAGTATCGGAGAACTCTTAGTCGGAACCGGGATGGTGATCAAAAACAGTGTCGGCGTGGCTGCCATGCTGATCCTTGTTATCCTGGTACTTGTCCCGATCCTTAAGATCTTCGTTCTGACATTTCTTTATAAGCTTGCGGCTGCGGTAGTAGAGCCGGTGACGGATAAGCGGATCGCAGGGAGCATGAACGGGGTATTCCGTGGCAGTCTTTTAGCAGCAAAGGTCATGCTGACGTCGCTGTTTTTATTTTTCTTAACGATCGCGATGATCACCGCGGCATCCGGCATGAGCGTATAGACTGAAAATACACACCGGGGGGAGAGTAGATGCAGAGTATTTTAGACTGGATGAAAGGGATCGTGATCCTGTTTGTGGTTCTGAGTGCACTCATCCATCTTGTGCCAAGGGAGCAGTATAAGAAATATGTCCGCTTTTTTGCGGAGCTGGTGCTTGTGATCGCAGTGATCGCCCCGGTTTCAAAGGTGATCTACCGCAGCGGGGATTTTGATGAACTGATCCATTATTCCCAGTTCTGGCAGGAGATGGAGAACCAGAAAAAAGATATGGAGAAGCTGGAGTTTACGGGGGAGGATGCATACCGGAAGGAATATGAAAAGGCGATCGGAGCAGACATCACACAGATGGCAGAGGATAAGGGCTATCCGGTTAAATCGGTTCTGGTTACATTAAATAATGCCTATGAATTAACACAGGTGGATCTGACCATCGGGGAAAAACAAAAAGAGGATCAGGTGCTTGTGGAACGGATCTCTCTGTCTCCTTCTACAGGCAATACGGTATCACCGCAGATGGCAGAGTTACAAAAGGCGATCTGTGACTTTTACCGGTTAGATGAAAAACAGTTAGTGATCCGAATGAGTTGAATGGGGGAAAAGGATGGACTGGAAGAAATTATTGCAGAAGAATAAAGAGAAGATGCCGGATAAGACCGTATTTTTCCTGCTTGTACTATTCGGCATCCTGATGCTTGTGATCGCACTGCCGGCCGGAAGCGGAAAAAGCACAGCAGATACAGAGAAAAAGACGGAAACGGCAAAAACGCAGGCAAAGAAACAGGCATCGGGTGAAAATGACGGCAATGGAGATAAGGAGCAGTTAGAACGGATCTTAGAAAAGATCGACGGGGTTGGCAGGGTACAGGTGATGATCACCTATCAGGATAACGGAACACAGGTGGTCGAAAAGGATACGAAGACTTCGTCCTCGCAGACGAGTGAAGAGGATGACGCAGGTGGAAAGCGGACGATCACAGCGTCTGACGGAGAAGAGACCACGGTTTATGACGCTGCAAATGGGGATGGTGAACCCTTTGTCAGTAAGAATCTGACACCGAAGATAGAAGGAATTTTAGTGGTGGCACAGGGTGGGGATAAAACAAGTGTCAGACAGAACATTTCCAACGCTGTTTTAGCATTATTTGAGATTGAGCCACATAAGATAGTGGTAGTAAAGATGAAGGATCAGGAGGCCGGAAATTGAAAAAAATTTTTAAGAAAAATCAGATCATTATCACTGCATTAGCGCTTATGATCGCAGTAGCAGGATATCTCAGTTTTACGAATGATTCCATCAAGGATAAAAAGGTCGCAAAGGAAGCAAATGCCGAGGCAGAGGTTACAGACAATGAATATGAGATTTCAGATGAAAATGAACTCTTAGAGGGGGATATTTTTACAGATTCCGAGGATAACAGCTTAGAAACGGCGGCACTTGCCACCGAGAGTGTGACGGAGACATCGGCAGAACCTACAGAGAATAAAACGGAGAGTGATGTGGCAGGATCGACCGAGGTAAGTGCGAATCCGGGCGAAGCAGTATTAACAGGAGCCGGTGTGGCAGATGTGGACTTTGCCGCAGAGATGAAGTTAAGCAGGGAACAGATGCGTGCAAAAAACAAGGAGTCGCTTTTGGGTATCATCAATAATACGAACATTGATGAAGCATCCAAGCAGCAGGCGGTCAGCGAGATGATCGCAATGACGGATATTGCAGAGCGTGAGACTGCTGCGGAAATGCTGCTTGAAGCAAAGGGATTTACGGATGTTGTGGTAAGCATCACCGACGACTGCGCCGATGTTGTGTTAAATATGGGAGAAGTAACGGATGCGAAGCGCGCACAGATCGAGGACATTGTAAAGCGCAAAACGAACGTATCCGCAGAAAATATTGTGATTACACCGATCCAGTCGGGTGAAAATTGATTGACGGATCGCAGAAAATACGTTATGATACAGCTATCATATGACATAAAACGAGACTCAGTTATATTTTTGGTAAGAACATCAGAATGCGAAGCAAGGATATAGACTGGGTCTTTTTTTGCTGTATAGGAAAAGATAAGGAGAACGAATGAAAAAAACAGATTACGTGTATTTTGTGGTGTATTAGCAGGAAGCCTGTTACTTTCCGGAATGCCGGTTACGATGGCATGGGGCAGTACAACAGATGACCGCCTGCCGGCTGTCGGTGCAGCAGAGACTGTAACGGTAACGGATTATCCGGGATTTGCCAGTACCCTAAGCAGTGGCAAAAAGCATATTGTGGTAGCCGGCAGTTTTACGATCCGGGACGCAGACCGGGTTGAAACAGAGGGAGCCATCAAGGGACAGATGAAGCCGGTTGAGATACCGGAAGGAACAACGATCACCGGAAATGGAACCGGAAGCATCACAAGCAGCCATCCGTTCCAGATTATGGGGGATAGCGTGGAGATAAAGGACATCCAGCTTACTTTTAATTCCACGGACAGTATGTACAGCATACCGCACCGGGAGATCTTTCTTGCCGGACATAGTCTGACCCTTGACCATGTGGATACCTACTTAGCGGGTGGTAATTCCACACCGGGAAGTATGGAGGGAACGGAAAAGGAGCTGCTGCCAACGGTTTATGCCGGAGGTTATTACGATAATACCGCGGTAGGAGATCAGGCATCGCTTACGGTAAAAAATGCCGATGGCAGAACGATGTTTCAGAATATCTATTTAGGACATGAAGCGTCTGTGGGAGAGCGGACTGCCTATACCGGAGCAGCATCCCTGTCACTGGATGCAGATACGAAGGTGCGTGGCGTGTTGTCCGCAGAGCATACCACATCCGCTGCACTTACGATTACAGGAGAAGAAGCTGGTGTGGATGAGATCCATATTGCGGAAGTGGCAGGCAATGCACATACGGTATTACAGGTACAGCATGCAGCATTCACCGGGGCGGTTACTGAGACGGTCGGCAGTACGGTTGTGGGTGCAGGCGGCAGACTGCAGCCGGAGAATGCGGATGGAAAGCTTGGATCTGTTACACTGGCAAATGGCGGCTGTCTGGATCTGACAAAGCTTACAGATGCAGTTCTTGCAGGAGATCTTCGTTCGGAGAGTAGTGCCGGGAAGGGCAAACTTGTGCTTCAAAGTGCGGGAAGCTTACGGATCACGGGACAGGTAAGTGGTGTGACACAGTTTCAGACAGGCAGTCATGTGACACCGGGTATCCTGATGTCCGGGCATACTTATATTACAGCCCCACAGAGTGCGGAAGGTAACTTTGTGTTATCAGACAAGGATCTGGGCAATCAGTACCGTCTGGACTTTGCAGATGGTGCGTGGACAGCGATCAGGGAGGATATGGAAGATGACAGGGAGGTCTATGATGTAACAGTCGAGAAGTCCTTATCGACGGTTGCGATCGGGGATATTCCGTCGGATATTATGAAAAGGCCAGAAAGCTCTCCGTATCTGGAACTGACCTGGTCGGATATGTACGGTGACGATTTTAGCCCCCAAGAAGCATGGCTGCGGGGACTGTATCAGAATCTGATCGTGATCCGTTCGGATTACTGGAACAGTAATAGCGAAGCAGATATGTCGAAAACAGACTGGGGCAATGCGATCCGTTTAGACAGCGATGATCAGGATACAAACCGTTATTATCTTGTGGCATCCGGTACGGGCATACAGGCAGGAACATATACACTGTTACTCTGTTCACAGGCGGTCAGTGGCTTATCAACGGTGGCAGATGTCAAGGCATTATTGGCGGACGATGTGATCTTAAATGACTACGATTATAACAGGATCGAGATCACGCTTACCGGAAGTGCGGAGGACATAAAACCGACACCAAATCCAGATCCGGAAGAACCGGAGAAGCCAACACATCAGCATAAGGCAGGAGAAGCGGTGCGTGAAAATGAAACAGCCGCAGCATGTGAAACAGCAGGCGGCTATGATGAAGTAGTCTATTGTACCGATGCAGATTGTAAGGCAGAATTAAGCAGGGTACATAAGACAGTGCCGGCACTTGGATATGTAAAGGGAAAGGAAGTAGAAGAAAACTACAAGGCGGCATCGGTAGGAAAAGACGGAAGCTATGATCTGATAGTATATTGTACGCGCTGTAAAAAGAAAGTGAGTCAGGAACGTAAGAAAGTTGCTGCGCCAAAGACCATAAAGCTCTCAAAGGAGCGTTACAGCTACGATGGGAAAGCAAAGCAG
>CACZPJ010000077.1 GCA_902782995.1 uncultured Lachnospiraceae bacterium
CGACGTAGAGTTAACAGAAGTTGGACCAAACAAAGTTAAGGTTATCAAAGTAGTTCGTGAAGCAACTGGCTTAGGCTTAAAGGAAGCAAAAGACTTAGTTGACGGAGCTCCTAAGGTATTAAAAGAGGCTGCTGACAAGGCAACAGCTGATGATATCAAGGCTAAATTAGAAGCAGAAGGCGCAAAAGTAACATTAAAATAGTCACGATTCAGCGAATTGAGAGAAGGAACCGGTATTCCTCATGCTTGCATGAAAGGAATGCCGGTTCTTTTTTTGAGAGCGCAGCGTGTGCCGTAAAATAACGGAAATTACGAAAATAGTCCTATGCAATTTGCGCTATCCTATGATAAAATTAAAAAATGATAGGAAAATAAAACCTTTAACTGCTCTCATGGAACTTATAGATAGAACACACGGATAAAGCAAATAAATGAGAGCAAGGAGAGAAGTGAATGACAAAAGAAGAAGCTTTACAACAGGCAATTATGGAACTGCGTGAGGGTAAGGAAAGTGGATTTAATACTATCTACTCTCATACATACAACTATGTGTTTCAAAGAGCGAGGCTCTTGATGAAGAGTGAAGAGGAAGCACAGGATGTCGTACAGGAGGTCTATATTGCGGTATATCAGTCATTGCATACATTGGAGGACCCTTCGAAGCTCTATGCATGGATGGGAGGGATTACTTACAATCTGGCAATGAGAGCATATAGGAAGAAAAAAGAAGTTCTGTTAGATGAAGAAAAGGATGGTATTTTTGAGACTATCGAGCTTCAGGATATGGACTTTAAACCGGAAGAGAAGGCACAGTCAGAAGCGACTGCGGTCATCATAAAGGAGATTATTGATGGATTGCCGGAATTGCAGAAAGCGGCCGTATTTGCTTTTTATTATGATGGCATGAGTGTCAAAGATATTGCAGGAAGGTTTAATGTTAGTGAGAATACGATCAAGAGTCGGCTGAATTATGCAAGAAAGTATTTAAAGGATGCAGTTGAAGAAAAGGAAAAGAAGGAAGGTTACCGTCTGCATTCTTTTGGACTGCCAACACTATTGCTTGCCTTTTTCTTATGGGGCAAAGACAAGGCTGTTACAGCAACACAGGCACAGGGGGTATACAATGAAATCTGCAATCGCCTGGGTTTGCAGCCAACGGATCTTCATCCGGTAGAACAGGGTGGACGATTACAGCAGGATGGAAATATACAGAGTATCAGGGAGAATCCTGTGAAGGAAAATAACAATGATATAGCAAAGACTGCGGAAACAGAGTCTTCCGGGGAAACAGCTGAAAGTGCTATGGCAAGTTCGGCTGCTACAAGTATATCAGAAGCAGCAGGAGTCTCTGCCGGCATGAAGATAGCGATTGGAATTGTGGTAGTGGCACTTGGAATCGGAGCAGCGGGAGCAGCTGTTCATACGATTAATCAGGCAAATCCGGTTATTGGCGAAGAATCTCAGCCAGAGAATTCGAAGGATGATATGGTAGCAGGTGATTGGCATTCTGAAATGGAAGTGACGGAAGAAGTCTGGACTGAGACAGAGATTGTGGAAAATAAGGATCAGATAGAGACTAAGAATTCGAATACAGAACAGTCAGGAGAAGCGGAACGGCAGAAAGAGCAGGCGGACACGGAGAATACCGGGCAGGAGTCGGATAATACCGTAGAGCAGACCGTACTGCCGGAAAATTCGCCGATTCTGAATCCGGATCTTGTGTCGCAGGAAGCACCATCTTATACAATTGAAACGGTAACCTATGAATCTGCTCAGGGAACGTTTATATATCCGCAGATCCGCGGATGGGACAATACCAAGATGCAGGACTACTGGAATGAACAGTGGAGAATGGATGGAACAAAGGTGACAGAAGAAGATCTTGAAGCAAACTATGAGGTCAAGACAGCGAATCCGAACTATCTGTCGATTGTTACACGCAGCTCTTTTATGGGTGGTATGCATCCATACGCAACAGAAACGGCTTATAATATAGACATGCGTACGGGGCAGATGATCCCGGTGGAACACGCAGTCGATATCTCAAAATGTGCGGCACTGTTACAGGATGATTCCTTATATCGATGCAATAATGAAGCGGTGAATGCTCAGTATGTGATCGATTATTATAGTTACTCTTATGAAGAGACGGATGATACAAATATGAAGTTGGAAAAGATACTTCGAGAGTCTGTGCTGAAGGAATATGAGAATGTGAATTCATCAAGCTGGTATATTTCAAATGGACAGCTTTCATTGATTGTGTGGGTTACACATGCGGATGGTGATTTTGTAGATGTTACATTTGCACCATAATGGGAATAAAAAATAATTTTTTTTCAAAAAAATAAAACCTTGAAACGATTTGCCGGAACTTATAAGTAGAAAATAAAAAGCAACTCATTTTAAGAGTGGAAAGGACAGATTATGAAGAAAAGAATTGCAGCAATGATTCTTGCAATGACAATGGTGGCTGGAGATGCCGGCCTGTCATTTGCAGCAGAGACAACAGGAGTGGAGACACTTGAAACCGTAACACAGGAGACGGAAGGAGCAGAACTTTCTGCAGAGACAGAGGTACCAGCGACAGAAGTACCAGAGGCAGAAGAGGATGAGCTTCCGGAGAATATTTCAGAATTGGCAGAAACAGATCAGGAAATGTTAGCAGAGACAGAAACCGAAGCAGCTGAGGAGCCAGAGATGCCGGATGAGGCAATGGAGGCAGAAGAGGTTACGGCAACCGGTCTGGGTGAGACAGTTGGCAGTGCAGAAACACTGACAATTGGTACAGAGAAGAGAGGAACAGTTGCAGCACGCACAGAGAAATACATTAAGATTACAACAGATGCAACAGATTCCTTTTATTATATGGAACTGAGGAATACTTCCGACAGGGCTGCATTTGATTATATTTTATATGCGGATGCGGACTGTACAGAAGCATATAGAAGTGAAACCGGAAATGTTGCCTGGAGTCTGGGGGCGAAAGAAACAGCACCGTTTAAGCTTGGAAAACTGACTCCGAATCGTACTTATTATCTGAAAATATCTTCCGGTGATTCAGAGGAAGTAAAATACAGCGTTTATGTAACAAAAAAGCAGGATGATCGCCCGGATGCTATTGAAAAGGCTGCTGCGGTAGGAATCGGAAAGACAGTAACCGGGGTGTCGGAGGATCCGATTGATGTGGAATATTTTAAGATCACAGCAGATAAGACCGATTCTTTCTATTATATGACTCTGAAGAATCTCTCGGCA
>CACZPJ010000078.1 GCA_902782995.1 uncultured Lachnospiraceae bacterium
CACCCCAGGACAAAAGTCCTGAGGTGTAATATACTTTTCTGGTAAACGCCATAAGACGCTTTGAATTGTTGAAATCCTATCTCTTTGAGAACTGTGGTGCACGACGTGCAGCTTTGAGACCGTATTTCTTTCTTTCTTTCATACGTGGATCTCTTGTTAAGAATCCAGCAGCCTTTAATACTGGTCTGTAATCAGCATCTACAGTAAGTAATGCTCTGGCGATACCATGACGAACTGCTCCAGCCTGTCCTGTATATCCGCCACCCTTAACGTTTACTAAAACGTCAAACTTATCAGCTGTCTCTGTAGCAACTAATGGCTGACGAACGATAACTTTTAAAGTCTCTAATCCGAAATACTCATCAATGCTTCTTTTATTGATTGTAATCTTACCTGTTCCTGGTACTAAATATACTCTGGCAACAGATGATTTTCTTCTTCCTGTTCCGCAATACTTTGTATTAGCCAATGTCCTTTACCTCCTGATTAAAATGTTAAAGCTTCAGGTTTCTGAGCTTCGTGCTTGTGATCTGGTCCAGCGTATACGAATAACTTCTTATACATCTCTCTTCCTAAAGGTCCCTTTGGAAGCATTCCCTTAACAGCGAATTCGACAACTCTTTCTGGATGCTTAGCTAACATTTCTTTTAATGTGGTCTCTTTTAATCCACCAACATAATCGGAATGGCTGTAATACATTTTCTGATCCAGTTTCTTACCTGTTACATGGATCTTCTCAGCGTTAACAACGATCACATAATCACCTGTATCGATGTGTGGTGTGAAAGTTGGTTTATTTTTTCCTCTTAATACTTTAGCAACTTCAGATGCTAAACGTCCTAATGTCATACCATCAGCGTCTACTACATACCATTTTCTCTCGATTGTAGCAGGACTAGCCATAAATGTCTTCATTGGTTTTCCTCCTTGATAGATAACTGAAGCTCTGGATTCATGCGGATGTACCGGCCACATCGTTCCCACTTCAACTGTTTGTTTATAGTAAAATATCTTGCCGGGGCTTTGGCTCAATATTTATATACTATGTCAGACTTAAACATTATAGTACGCGCGCCCGGGCGTGTCAATCTTTTTTTCAGGAAAAATCCGGTTTTTCACCTGTTTTCCACGGTATCAGCAATTTTTCAGAATGTTTTCCACATTCTCATATTCAATTCCGATCATCGTAAGCCCATGTGCAGGTGCAGTCGGTCCGGCCGCACTCCGGTCACAGGCTGCAAGCATCGCCCGGATCTCATCCGGCTTACGGATACCCGCACCGATCTGGATCAGCGTTCCCGCAATGATGCGGACCATATTATATAGGAAGCCGCTGCCCGTTACACGGATCGTAATAAGTTCTCCCTCTCTGGTAACGTCTAGGGAATAGATCGTCCGGACCGTCGTTTCTGCCGTAGTCGCAGTCGAACAAAAGCTTTTAAAATCATGTTCTCCGACCAATACGTCTGCTGCCTGCTGCATCGCAGACACATCCAGCGGATAATGATAAAAATAAGTATCCCGCCGCAGCATCGGCAGCGGCATTTTGCGGTTCAGGATACGATACTCATACGTCTTTTTACTGTTACAATGCCTTGGATGAAAATCAGACACCACTTCAAGTGAACGCTGCACAACAATATCCTCCGGCAGCCGCTGGTTTACAGCATAGGCAATCTTTTCTGCCGGAATCCTTGTATCCGTATCAAACACTGCAACATTTCCATAAGAATGCACACCGGAATCCGTCCGGCTTGCACCGGTCACAAGAATGGATTCCCCAAGAAGCTCCGAGAGCTTTTCATTTAAAACACCCTCGATCGTCATTCCGTTGGGCTGTACCTGCCATCCGCAGTAATCCGTTCCTTCGTATGCAACAACAAGCATGATCCGTTTCATGGTAATTCCCTTTCTGCTGTTTTCCCGGACTCAGGCTGCCGGCACAACAAATGTATTCCATACAATCCTTAATGCGATCATTGCGATCAGATATAAGCTCACGATCACATAGGCAATATAATCTCTTTTCTGATAATGCAGAGGCTTCATCTTCGTTCTGCCCTCGCCTCCACGATAGCATCTTGCCTCCATCGCCATCGCCAGATCATTCGCACGGCGGAATGCAGAAACAAACAATGGTACTAAAAGCGGGATCATTGCCTTTGCTTTTTTGATCAGATTCCCGTTTTCAAAGTCTGCGCCACGCGCCATCTGTGCCTTCATGATCTTATCTGTCTCTTCGATTAAGATCGGGATAAAACGCAGTGCGATCGACATCATCATCGAAATCTCATGTACCGGAATGTGGATCTTATTCAGCGGATGCAGGGATTTTTCCAATCCATCGGTCAACTGGTTCGGTGTGGTTGTAAGTGTCATGACGGATGTACCGATAATCAAAAAGGTCAGACGGAACAGCATCAGCACTGCATTCTGTGCACCTTCTTTTGTAATACGGAAGATCCACCATCTCCAGATCTCTGTACCCGGTGTCAGAAACAGATTAAACAGACCGGTAATGATCATTAAGATCACGATTGCCTTTAAGCCCTTGACCATATAGGAAAACGGCACCTTTGAGATCTTGATCACTGCGATCAGAAATACCGCTGCCAATACAAATGCCACGTAGCCTTTAAAAATAAAAAGAGAAATAATATAAAGCAGTGTGCCAAGCAGCTTGACTCTTGGATCTAACTTATGAATCGGCGAATCTGCCGGATAATATTGTCCTAATGTAATATCTCGTAACATAAAATTACCTGTCTCTTTCTTCTCTCAAATATTCTGTCAGTTACCGGATTCTTCCCTGACACACACGAAGGATCTCCGCCTTTGCTTCCTCTACGGTGGTTGCATCCGTTCTGACCGGGATCCCAACCTCCTGTAACTCATGCATCAGATATGTTACCTGTGGTGCTGCAAGTCCGACTGCCTCTAGTTCCTTATAATGCCGGAACACTTCCTTTGGAATGCCATCATACATGACTGAACCCTGATTCATTACAATGATCCTGCCCACATATTTTGCGACATCTTCCATGCTGTGTGAAACGAGGATGATCGTAATCCCGCGCTCCTTATGCATCAATGCGAGCTGGTCTAAGATCTCATCACGTCCCTTGGGATCTAAGCCTGCGGTCGGCTCATCTAAGATAAGCACCTCCGGCTTCATGGCAAGCACACCGGCAATCGCAACACGACGCTTCTGTCCGCCGGACAGATCAAACGGAGACTGATAATACAATTCCTCCGGGAAACCGACACTGCGAAGTGCTTCAAATGCCCGAAGCCCCGCTTCGTTTTTCGGAAGTCCCTGATTCATCGGACCATAGCAGACATCATCAAAAATCGTTGTTTCAAACAACTGATGCTCCGGATACTGAAAGACCAGACCAACCTTGCTTCGTAGGGCACGCATATCATAGCCCTCATCATAAATGTCTGCTCCATTGTAATAAATATCACCGGACGTCGCATGCATAAGCCCGTTCAGATGCTGGATCAGTGTAGACTTTCCGGAACCGGTATGACCGATCACACCGATAAATTCCCCATCTTCGATTTTCAGGTTAATATCCTTTAACGCCTGGATCTCATATGCAGTTCCTGCGCTGTAAGTATAGTTTACTTTATCTAAAATTATTGACATACACGAACCAATGCCTCCGTAAGTTCTTCTCTTGTAAGAATTCCTTCTGGTATATCCAGACCTGCCTTTTTCAACTCATGTGCCAGAAGTGTGATCTGCGGTACATCCAGACGGTATTCCTTTAAGGATTCCACCTGTGAAAAAATATCCCGCGGGACGCCCTGCATGACAACATGTCCCTGATCCATGACATAGACACGGTCAGCATCGACCACCTCTTCCATATAATGTGTGATCAGAATAATGGTCACACCCTTTTCCCTGTTCAGCTTGTGAACCGCCCGTAAAACATCCTTACGGCCGTTCGGATCAAGCATTGCAGTCGGCTCATCCAATACGATACACTTTGGCTGCATCGCCATGACGCCGGCGATCGCAACACGCTGCTTTTGTCCGCCGGATAACTTATTCGGGGAGTGCGTCCGGTACTTCAGCATACCGACTGCCTTTAAGCTCTCCTCCACACGTTCCCAGATCTCATCTGTCGGAACACCGATATTTTCCGGTCCGAATCCGACATCCTCTTCTACCACACTTGCGATAATCTGGTTGTCCGGATTCTGAAAAACCATGCCGGCTGTCTGACGGACGTCCCAGATATTCTTGTCATCCGAGACATCGTAGCCATCCACCCAGAGACTACCCTCACTCGGCTCTAAGATCGCATTGATATGCTTCGCAAGCGTGGACTTACCCGATCCGTTGTGTCCAAGGATCGCAATAAACTCACCTGCATGCACATCCAGATCAACCTTATCAAGAGCCGTTTGGATCGACTCGACATTGCCTTCCTCGTCACGTCTGATATATTCATGAACTAATTTTCTTGCCTTAATAATACCCATCTTAATCTCCATTCTCATGCGCTGCCGGTAGATCTTAAACATCGCAGGGCTCACGCGTTCTTCCCTGAAGATGCAGGACCCTTGTCCTGCAAGCGTGACTCTTGTGCGCTGCTGGTAGATCTTAGACATGGTATTCTCATGTCTTAGATCTACCCAGCGCACTACTTCCAGTGAAGTCTGTGCAGTTCCCCTTCCAGCCGCATATGATCAAAGTTGTTCTGTCTGAGTGCCTCATACAGCACGATCGCAACGGAATTCGACAGATTCAGGGAACGTGTCTCTCCGATCATCGGAATCCGCACGCACTCTTCCGGATGCTCGATTAAGATCTCCTCCGGGATTCCCGCGCTCTCTTTTCCAAACATAATATAACAGTCCGGTTCGTACGACACATCCGAATAGACATGTTTTCCCTTTGTCGTCGCATAATAGACCTTCGCACCCGGATTCTTCTCTAAGAAGTCCTGATAGTCGATATACGTTGTCACCTCAAGATCCTTCCAGTAATCCATTCCGGCACGCTTTAATGCCTTTTCACTTAAGGAAAAACCCAGCGGCTCAATCAGATGCAGATGCGTTCCGGTTGCCACACAGGTTCTTCCGATATTTCCTGTATTTGCCGGAATCTCCGGCTCTAACAAAACGATGTTTAACTTTGCCATCTTATTGGTTCCTCATTTCTATTGGTTCTTTTCTCTTAACTCTTCGATATATTCTTCTATCCGGTCTAAGGCTTCCTTCAGGTTATCTAAGGAATACGCATAGGAAATCCGCAAAAAGCCTTCCCCGCAGTCACCAAATGCAGTACCCGGAACGACTGCTACCTTTTTTGCCCGCAACAGTCCGGTTGCAAACTCATCGGAAGACATTCCAAATTCCTTGATGCATGGGAACATATAAAATGCTCCATACGGTTCAAAGCACTGAAGTCCCATCTCTTCAAAACGATGCAGCAGATAACGTCGTCTGCCATTGTATTCCTCACGCATGTTTTTTACATCTTCGTCCCCGTTTTTCAGAGCATCGACTGCCGCATACTGTGAGGTTGTCGGTGCACACATGATCGCATACTGGTGGATCTTAAGCATCTGCTTAATGATCAGCTCCGGTCCGCAGGCATAGCCTAACCGCCAGCCGGTCATGGCATGGGACTTCGAGAATCCATTGATCACAATCGTGCGTTCCTTCATGCCCGGAAGACTAGCAATCGACACATGCTCCTCCTGATAAGTAAGTGCAGAATAGATCTCATCACTTAATACAAACAGATCATGCTTTTCGATCACTTCCGCGATCTCTTCCAAGTCCTTTTTCTCCATGATCGCACCGGTCGGATTATTCGGGAATGGCAGTACCAGTAACTTCGTCTTCGGTGTAATCGCCGCCTCTAATTCTTCTGCGGTAAGACGGAACTCATCTTCTTCCTTTAATTCTATGATAACCGGTGTTCCGTTTGCTAATACGGCACACGGCAGATAGGACACGTAGCTTGGCTGCGGGATCAATACCTCATCCCCCGGATCAAGCATGGCGCGCATTGCAATATCAATCGCTTCGCTTCCACCAACGGTTACTAAGATCTCATGTCCCGGATCATAAGAGAGATCATAATTGCGGTATAAATACTTTGCGATCTCTTCCTTTAATTCCTTCAAGCCGGCATTCGATGTATAGAAGGTTCTTCCCTTCTCTAAGGAATAAATACCCTCATCCCGGATATGCCATGGGGTATCAAAATCCGGTTCGCCCACACCAAGGGAGATTGCATCGTCCATCTCACTGACAATGTCAAAAAACTTACGGATACCGGACGGCTGGATCGTTACGATTGTTTTTGATAATGGATTTCTCATGGTGTCATCAGTATCCTTTCATCTTTCTTCCACTCTGTCATAACCGTGCCATGATCCTTATATTTTTTCAGGATAAAGTTTGTCTTCGTGCTAAGTACATAATCTAAGGTCGACAGCTTATCGGAAACAAACTGGGATACCTCACGTAAGGTCTTTCCTTCGAGTGTTACCATCAGGTCAAAGCTTCCGGAGATCAGATAGACCGAATTCACTTCTGGATAATTATAGATCCGCTCTGCCACCTTATCAAAGCCCATGCCACGCTGTGGTGTCACACGTACCTCGATCAGTGCAGATACCTTCTCTACGCCTGCCTTGTCCCAGTTGATCAGTGTGTGGTAACCGCAGATAATATGCTCCCGTTCCATATCAGCCAGCTCATTTAAAATCGTTGCTTCATCCACACCTAAAACAATCGCCAGTTCTTTTATATCAATTCTGCTGTTTTTTTCAATAAATGTCAAAATCTTTTCGCGCATGCCTGTCCCCTTTCTTATGCAGTTAACATACTTTATACAATTCATCCGCTTTTGGCGGCTCTAAAAATCTGCGTTCGTCCTCATTGATCAGTACACGGTCGTTGCCTTCCATCGCTTTTCCGATCACGACTGCCGGAATATCCTCGTTTTCCAGTTCCCGTACCAGCATGTTTCCATCGGATGCAGCCATCAACATGCAGCCACTGGAGATCAGTTCATAGGGATTCAGTCCGAAAAACTCACAGATCTCAATCGTTTCCTGACGAACCGGGATCTTTTTTAGATCAATCTCCAAGCCAATACCGGATGCCTCTGCCAGCTCCCAGAGTGCACCAAAGATACCGCCTTCTGTCACATCATGCATTGCTGCAACACCTGTCTTTACTGCACAGGCCGCTTCCATTAAGACCGATAAATACCGGTCAAAATTCTTCGCCTTATCTAAAAAGCTCTCCGAAAAACGAGTCCGGAGTTCTGTTTCTTTTTCCTTTACCAGAATCGACGTTCCCTCTAAGCCGATCCACTTTGATACCACAATGTCCATGCCGGGCTTGGCTCCGCCTGTGGTAATGATCCGGTCACGCTTTGCCTTTCCGACGCCACAGACCGTCACGACCGGCTGATTGACAGCAGCGGTCACCTCGGTATGTCCACCCATGATCTGGGTATCCGCGGCTGCCGCGGTCTCTTCCATCTGCTGTATCAGCTTCTTTAACTCCGGCTCTGTGAAGTTCTCCGGTAACAGGAGCGTAAGCAGGATTCCAACCGGTTCTGCACCGGCACTTGCAAGATCATTTAAGGTAACCGTAACTGCCAGTCTTCCAATATCCTTCGCTGTTCCGGTGATCGGATCTGTCGAGAGGACTGTCACTTCATCCGGTTCTAATGCCAGCACTGCACAGTCCTCACCGACTCCAGCACCGATCAGCACTTCTTTTCTTCTGGTATGTAATTGCCGGATCACAGAACGCTTTAACACATTCTCCGGTATCTTTCCAATCTTCATTCTGGTCTCCATTCACCCAGATATTTCTATCTGTTTTTACAGTTTAAGGCTGTCTCAAAATGAGGCAGCCTTGCATTGATTGCTTTATTACTCTTGTGCAGATGAATCATCTTCCTGATCTTCATCTCCGGAATCATCCTGATTCGAATCATCACTATCATCTTTTTTCGTATCATCCGACTTAGAGGAATCATCCTTCGTGGTATCGTCACCACTGTCTGCCGGAGTCTCCGGTGTCGCCGGCTGTTCCGGTGTTGCCGGCTGTGCTGCCGCTGCTTCTGCATCTGCCTGTGCCTGTCTTGCTGCGATTGCCTCCGCGCTCCATTCTGCTGCGGTTGCCCTTACCGTCGCTTCATCCTGTGTCGCGATAGCTGCATTGATGGCATTGATGGCATCTCCATTATCGGAAGCGGTTCCAACCGAGATGATCTTCGGTGACGCATTGTACTTACTCTTGTTAAATACTTCCCGGCTCTTTTCCACACCATTGACGGTTACGATCTTCCATAACTGTGCGGTTCTTCCGGTATGTGACTTCTGTGTTACATTGACAGCTCCGATCGGATCAGCGGAAGCAACGATCTGTGTTGCCGGCTCATCCACGCTGACTGTCTCACTCTCAAAGGTTACCTGACGGTTCGGATCTCTGGTCTCTTCTCCATATACGGTAAAATAAAGGATACCGCCATTTGTATAGCCTTCGATATAAACCGGTGCTTCTGTGGAGTTCTTAAACTTCAGATTCTTATAGGTTCCTGCGATTGCCGCATCCATAGATGGCTGTACATAATCTACCATCATCGAATGATTGAAACGCTCGGTTACCTCAAGTTCTGCACGGATCACTGCATTATATAATGTCGTCGATACCTGGCATACACCGCCACCGTACGATTCAACGGTTGTTCCGTTCTCATATGCGCCTGCAAGCTCATAGCCGTTAGATGCATCTAATGGTCCGATCGTATCATATACGGAGAACTCTTCTCCCGGATAAAGAACCGTACCATTGATCATCTCCGTTGCATTCTTAACGTTTGCAATACGTCCGGCACTTGAAGCACTAAAGTCTGTAGAGAATGTACCAAGTACATCCTTGACTTTTTTCAGATCCTCAGCACTGACCTTCGGATCAACTACCTTCGCAGACAGTGCGATCGTTCCGTTCTCACCATTCCACCCGGATGCAAAAAAGTCCTCGATCTCTGTGACCGCTTTCGTCATGTCTACTTCTACGCCCTGTTTTCCTTCTGTTAAAACAAATGCGCCATTCTCACGGGTCAAGCCATTCTCTACCGGCTCCTGGTTCAGTTCTGCGGCATTTGCCTCTAAACAAGACTTCACCTTCTGTTCATCTACATCATATGCAAGATCAAAAACCTTATCGGCATTCTCTAAATCCTTTTTTGCCTTATACCGTTCGATCAGATTTCCTGCTTTTCCAACGGTAAGGGCATCCTCGATGACATGTGTATTTGCCCACTCTACACCAAGTTCCTCCGCAGAAACCGTAATCTGTCTTTCTCCTGCGGTTAAAGTAAGCTGTGCAGACATACGCTGTGCAACATCTGCCTGTACTGCCTGCGTGGCTTCATCGGCATTCATACCGCCTACCGCAATATCGCCTATATAAACCTTATCCGGAATTACCTCGTTCTCATTTTCCTGTGCCTTTACCATATTAGAAGCAAGTGAAAATCCAGCTACAATAATTGCAAATGCGGCAAATGGAAGTACCTTTTTCCATATCTTCATAAATATCTCTCCTACCTGTCTGCCGTCCTGACAGACAAACTATATTCTTTCAGTCCATGATTCATTTGCTATTTTATCATAACTACCCCTTTTTTCAAGGTGCATATCCACTAATATATTTGACAGAAACTGCCCTTTTCTGTATATTATGACATGTATCAGATCGTATGGATTTCCTATACAAATGCAGATATTACCAATGGAACAACCATGGCTAATGCAAGCACGACAACGATAACTCCTGCGATGATACGTTTCTTTTTTGAATTACTGAAATTGATCATTTGAAAACCTCCATATATTCTATTTATCATTCAATTCCCACGGGTGGAAAGGACGATTTATGTTACCATTATTGATTGTACTGGCATTTACGGTTTTTATGTTTCTCTCAAATTACTTTCTGCGGAAGAATTCCCGTTCCGAAGAAGACAGGGAGAAAGCGTTCTTGGATCTTGAGAACCGTGCAAATGCCACACGTAAAAAAGATATCAGCAAGCTTGATTACATCCGGATTCCATACGATACCTTCCCGATCGGAAAGTATTCCGATGCTAAGATCACCGCAATCGAACAGGAGCTCCTTGCCTTAAAAGAGCTTCCGATCTTAAACCTCGGTAGCCAGACCAATACGGAGCTGAAGCTTGCCTACGGAATCGCAAACTTAGAGATCCTCAGTGCATGCGATGACCGCTTTGCAACACTTGCCAAGCTGCTCATCTCTTATGCTCAGGCTCTGATTGAAGCGGATCATCCGGCAGATGCCATCTGCGTGCTGCGCTTCGGCATCGACTGTAAGACCGATATTGTCTCGAATTATACCACGCTTGCGGATCTCTATCAAGCCGGGAATCAGACAGATCAGATAAAAGCTCTGTACGCTGCTGCCGAAGCACTCGATTCCCCACGTAAGACTGTGATCCTTGAAAAATTAAAATCCTATCTCTGATCTATTCTCTGTGTATCCGTCCATAATGGGCAAAAATCCGGTCTGTAAGTCTGGAACACTCACTTCTTGTCAGACTGCTTTTCTCCCACACATCCGCATCTCTTTTCAACAGCCGGCAGAGATCTTCCTTTTCTAACCGATGGTACTCCACAAGTTCCCTTAACCGGCGAAGCTGTGCCGGTGTTGCCGGTGTCTGCCGCTTTGGGCGGTACTGCAATGGCTTAGGCACAAAGTCTGCTTCATGCTCCGTGGCATATTCCCTTTGCAGCAGTTCAAACAATTCCATCGTTGCCTCACAGTCATCGAGGGCACGATGCCTGTTCTCATTTCCAAGATGGTAATACGCGCAAAGACTGTCTAAGGACTTTTTGTCCGGCTCTGTTAACAGTTTTCTTGCAAGCTTTAAGGTATCCACTGCCTTTTTTTCAAAGGGAACCCGCTCATTGACCGCCAACTGCTTGAGGAAGCTGTAGTCAAAGATCAGGTTGTGTCCTACTAAAACATCCTCTCCGACAAAACTGACCACCCTCTGCAACGCTTCCTGTCTTGTGATCCCTCCATCCGCCATCTGCTGGGTGATCCCGGTGAGTTCCGTGATCTTTTCCGGTATCTTTCTGCCCGGCCGGACGAAAAATTGCAGCGTATCTGCCACTGCATGCTCCCGCACACGGATTGCTCCCACTTCTAAGATCGTCTCGGTTTTTGGATCTAATCCGGTCATTTCCAGATCGACCACTGTATAATCCTTCATGGTCACTCCTCTATTTCTTCCTCGTCGTATTATCCCCCGACTTACACAGATCCTGTAAAAAACAGTCTGCGCACTTCGGTGCACGGGCAAAGCAGATGTTACGCCCGAAGGTTATGATCTGGATGTTATAAAGGATCCAGTGATCCTTCGGCAGGACGCGCATCAGATCGTATTCGATCTTCTCCGGATCTGTCTCTTTCGTAAAGCCCAGCCGTTTTGAGATCCGCTTTACATGTGTATCCACCACAATACTTGGATCGTTGTAAATGTTTCCACGGATCACATTGGCGGTCTTTCTGCCAACCCCTGCAAGTCCGGTCAGCTCTTCTAAGGTACGCGGAACTTCCCCGTGATATTCCAAAATCAGCTTTTTAGCACAGGCAATGATATTTTTTGCCTTATTGTGATAGAAACCGGTCGAGCGGATGTCTGATTCGAGTTCCTCTAAGTCTGCATTGGCAAACTTCTCTAAGCTGTCGTATTTTTTAAAAAGATCCTTTGTTACAATATTCACCCGCGCATCGGTACACTGTGCGCTCAATATGACCGCAATTAACAACTGCCAGGCATTCTCATGGTTCAGATAACAGACATACTCTGTTCCGTATGCCTGATCGAGCCGGTCAAGGATTTCTTTTGTCCGTTTTGTCATTCCCATAACTCCTTACTTTTTCAATATCGTCCTGCTCATAGCGGGTTACCTCCGCTGTATGATCGAGCGGGCTGCGTTTCTCATAATCAAAATACAGATAATACGGCTGCTTTTGCCGCCTGCTGCTTACTGTGCTTCCATCCGCAAATGGCAGTTCATACCAGAAACACTCGAAATGCGACAGCTTCCCCTTTTTACAGAACAGGCGCGACAACTTTTTCGTGTCGTTATCCTCTGTCGCAAACGAAGGACGGCTCTTTGCATTCTCCCTGCTGTAAATATCATACAGGGCGGCTTCCTGATACTGCATCAGATGCGCACCATCCACCTGTTTTGCAAACTCTAAAAAGATCTCCATCCTGCGGTTTCTTGAATGGCTCATCTGGAAGTATCCATGCTCCTCATAATATCTTCCAAGCTGTAAAAACATCTCAAATGCACTGTCAAACACATTCTCCAACAAGCGGATCGACACCGGAAACTGCATGCTGTTGTAATATACCTCAAGCATCTCTTCTACCTGCTTGATCTGTAATACCTCATCATAACCAAGCCACTTTGTACGCCGTACCTCATAAGGCGGCAGTGGTGCATATACCAGCTCATATTCTGCGGCATGCTCATACATATAAGAGCCCTTTAAGACCTTTAAAAAGCCAAGCTGTAACTGATCTGGATGCAGGGCGTAGATCTCGTCAAAGGATCTTGCAAAGGTTGCAAAATCCTCAAAAGGCAGTCCTGCGATCAGGTCAAGATGCTGGTGGATGTTACGCGGCTTCTTCACCCTCTCTACCAGTTCCTTCACCTGCGCAAGATCCATGTGGCGGTGGATCTCTGCGATCGTAGCATCATTTGTCGTCTGTACCCCGATCTCAAGCTGCACTAGTCCCGGACGCATCGTTGCAAGAAGTGCGATCTCATCCGCGGTCAGAAGATCGGCCGCAATCTCAAAATGAAAGTTCGTGATCCCGTTATCGTGTTCCCTGATGTACTGCCAGATCGCCATCGCATGTTCCTTTTTGCAGTTAAACGTACGGTCGA
This sequence comes from uncultured Lachnospiraceae bacterium, assembly GCA_902782995.1. GTDB lineage: Bacteria > Bacillota > Clostridia > Lachnospirales > Lachnospiraceae > Roseburia_C. The sequence goes on from CACZPJ010000078.1 coordinate 12,984, forward strand.
CGAACTTGACCTGTGGAACCTTCTGTTCTAAGAAAAATCCAAGTTCTTTTTTCACCAGTGTAAGATCCCGGAAACGTAGCTGCTTATCGACAGAGGACAGACAGTAGCTGCACCGGAACGGGCATCCTCTGCTTGTCTCATAGTAGATGATCTTATTCTGAAAATCCTTCATATCCTCATAGGCAAACGGAATGCTGCTAAGATCCAAAACAGTCTCCGGTGGATTTATCACGATCTGTCCATCCCTTCTCCATGCAAGCCCGCGGATCTCATCAAAGGTACCCTGTCCCTTGCAGTAATACCGGCACAGACCGGTAAAGATCTTCTCGCCTTCTCCCACCATAATTCCCGTGATATAAGGATTCTCCCGTAAAAAGTCTTCGACCTCGTAAGAGACTTCCGGTCCGCCTACCCAGACCGGCACATCCGGACACAGGCTGTGAAACTCTGCCGCGATCTCACGTACATAACTGATATTCCAGATATAGCAGGAAAAACAGAGCACATCCGGCTTCTTTTTATAGATCTCACTTAGGATGTACTCCTTCTGGTGATTGATCGTAAACTCTGCCAGTTCAATGTTCCCCCGGTATTCCTCTGCATAAGCACGCAGACTGTATACCGCAAGATTAGAGTGAATATATTTTGCATTGATCGCTGTTAATAAAATCTTCATTCTGTCCCATCTTTCTATACGCCAAAATCCATATAGCGCAGATAATACTCTTCAAATTCCGGATATGATGCCAGATTGCGCTCCTTTGTGATCGAAATAGCTCTTTCTAACTGCTGTGCCATCGACTTATGCATTCCATAATAAATTGCTCCCTGCAAGGAAGTATTCCCGACTGCAACCGTCTTATCACGCAGTGGTGCAGGGATCAGTCCGATTCCGCATGCCTTATACGCATTCAGCTTATATCCGAGTCCTCCGGCAAGATAGACTTTATCAATATCGGAAGAGGTCAGATACATTTCCTTCATCAAAAGCTCGATTCCACTACGCACTGCCGACTTCGCCATCTGAAGCTGTCTGACATCTGCCTGCGTATAACAGATCGGCTTTTGCGCAGTCCCTTCTTCTAACGGATAGCCGCGTTCGAGATAATAGCTCTGCATGCATCCGTCTTTTCCAATAATTCCCATCTTGTATAATTCAAAGGTCAGTTCTAAAATTCCCGTACCACAGATTCCGATCGGACGCTTATTCCCGATCGTGTGTGTTACAAGCCGTCTGCCCAGTAATGAAACACTGTAAATTGCACCCGGCACACCCGGACATCCACAGGAGATATTTCCCCCTTCAAATGCAGGTCCTACCGCGGTTGCCGCCGCAAGCATGCCACGCCCGTTTCCAAGTACGATCTCTCCGTTTGTTCCAAGATCCAGATAAAGCGAGATCTTCTCTTTTTTCTCCATACCGATCTTACAGATACCGGATACCACATCGGCTCCCACGAAGGCAGATACCCCCGGAAGCACCGTCACATCCAGCTCCTGCCAGTCTGCTTCCATGCCTTGCGCAGTCAGGATATCCTGCAACATACCACTTCGATCCGCCCAGATCCCGGATAATCTTTTCGTACGCAGTCCAAGCTCTGCCGGCTCAAATGGTGCAACGCCAAGCCCCTTGCAGGAATCTCCCATCAAAAGATGCTCCATGGTCGTATTGGCTGATACGATCAGTTCACCCGGCATCGCGTCTGCACCCAGCTTTTTCATGCCGCCAAGCAGATCCTGCCAGATGAGCCGTTTTAATTCCTCTGCATTTCCTTCACATGCACTCTTGATCCTGCTGATCACATCACCGCCATATTGACGCTGGCTGTTATTCATCGTCAGGGATGCCGTGATCTGTCCGCTTCTTCTGTCTATCATTGCCAGCGCAATGGTCGTTGTTCCAATATCCGCTGCGACAAAACAGCTCCCCTCGGATCTGTCCACCGGCTTAGCTGCCGCTTTCTGCACCGGGGTATGTGTCTGATCCGATGGTGTGTGTATCTGCTTCACCGATGTGTGTGCCTGCCCTACCGGTGTTACTCCAACACTTTCGATCCTCGCATCTTCCTTTGCCTGTATCTGTTCATCCAGATAGATCTCCGCATCCGTTACGAAACTTGTCCGGCAAAGCAGACGGACGCCTGCCTCGATCTCCTGCTTTGTAAGCAGCCTGTTTTCCTCTTCCGTTAAGACTGCATGTCCACGCATGACCCAGAAGCGGCACTTTCCGCATGTTCCGTTTCCACCACATGGATAGCTCCGCTTATATCCTGCCCGTCTTAATGCACTGGCTATTGTTTCTCCATCCTTTTGTATGATCTCCCGATACCGGTTACGGTTCCCATAAGACTGACAAATCCGAATAAATGGCATATAACTCCTCCATTCCGCCCACAGCTTTCTTCTTGTATTATATATCAGGCTGTAATCGATGTGCAATAAGATAGCATAAGGATTTAAGATCCAATTTCTAAAAAATGTATTTAAACTTTATAACTGACAAAATGCACAAATATGTTCCGCAAACATTTGCAACGCTTAGCGTGAACTAACTGCTAACTACAACCATACAAGTTCAGAGAAAGCTTCACTTGTGGTTTTCGTAAGCAGTGGATTTCACGCTCAGCTAAAATCGCAAATAAAAGTTTGCTTTACATATTTTGTGCATTTTGTTCTTCTAATTCTTATAGAACATTTTTAATACATAGATCTTATGAAGCAAAGAACTCCCATCCGGGCAGACAGCCTGCCTACCGGAAGGGAGTTCTTATATTTACGATTGCTTATGATGTGTTTAATGATGGAGATAGATATATCTTACAATGACATCGATCCCGCCAATGATCAGTAGGATTCCACCAGCCACATAGGCTTTTGTCTTCTGCTCAAAACCGAACCGGTAGCCGGTATAAGTTCCAAGTACAACAACTACGATGGTGAATGCTACGATCATTAAGAGCATCAGCCAAAGGGAACACTGCATGAATCCGAATGCCACACCTGTCAGAAGTGTATATGCACTTGCGATCATAACCAGATGAAGCAGTCTGCGGATGTTCAGATCCTCTTCCCTGCGTTCGTCGATCCGGTCATTTTTCCATGCCTTGAAGATCATCCGGATACCAAGTATGATAAAGATCACTGATGCAATGATACGTCCTGTCATTAAGGAATCGTCCCTCAGATCATACTTGCAGATCAGGTCAGACAGAAAACTTCCAAGATATAATGCAGCCATCTGCCAGATGGAAAGAAGCGCGCATGCAATCACAAGCTGCTTTTTCTTTACCTGTGCCACCAAGGCACCCTGGCATTCCACTGCCGCAAATATATCCAGAGATATTCCCAGTGTAACCACAAGAATCTCTATCCAGTTCATAGTCTGTCCTCCTACTGTATCCGTAATCTATCTCACAACACAACACTCTGTTGCATCATTTACTTTAGTACAACTTTTCACTTTTTAGTTGTCGCTCTTTACGCCATCTGTTCTGATAATGAACTTCACGCTTCCGTTTGTTCCTTCTGCTGTCTTAGAGAATGTTGTATACTCCTCGCCAGCTTCCATCACTGCATCGATACGATCTAACAGGGACTTCACATCTCCGTTGTATGCATCTGCAAGCTTCTCGATTGCCTTCTCATCGAACTCTTCCATACCATCTGCTAAGGTATTTGAACCTTCGAGTAACTCTGTTACACCAGAGGTAAGCTTGCCGTTGTTAGATACCAGTGTATCTGCTCCACTCTTTAACTGGGAGATGCTGCTTGTAAGTGTAGGAACACTCTTATTTAAGGTATCTGTTCCGGTTGCAACTGCCTGTGCAAGTGTGATCAGGTTATATCCGGTTGCTGCATCCTTTGCTTCGATTGCAGATGCGATGGTCTGTTTGCCCTGCTCAGCAACGGTTACTGCTGTCTGTTTTGCTGCCTCAGATGCTCCGGTATATGCTGCTTCTCCAGCTACACCCTGTGCTCCGGCTACTGCTGCTGTTCCGGCTACGCCCTGTGCTCCGGCTACTGCTGCTGTTCCGGCTACACCCTGTGCTCC
>CACZPJ010000079.1 GCA_902782995.1 uncultured Lachnospiraceae bacterium
TGTCAGCAAAAATTCCATATTAAGGGAATTTATCGGTGGCAGTTGCTTTAACGTGTGAAAATAATAGGGTGAATTCGGGCAAAAAGATACCGAAAGTATTGCATTATCAAAGAATTTGTGTATAATAATATTATAGATTTTCGTAAATTTGAGTAGGATGAATGATCGCTGCCGTATCGTAAGGGTGCGGGAGAGGAAAGTCCGGGCTTCACAGGGCAGGATGCCGGATAACGTCCGGTGGAGGCAACTCCAAGGAAAGTGCAACAGAAATATACCGCCAGATGTCTGTATGGACATCCGGTAAGGGTGGAAGGGCAGTGTAAGAGACTACCGCCTTCCTGGTAACAGGAGGGGCACATGTAAACCCCATCCGAAGCAAGGCCAGATCAAAGCGTTGACGTTGCCCGCCAGCTTTAGGTAGGCCGCTTGAGGTAACTGGTAACAGTTATCCTAGATAGATGATCATTCGATCGTAACAGCTTGCTGCTATGATATGACATAACCCGGCTTACAGTCCTGCTTAAGTTATGAATATCGAGAGGGAGATATTTCCTGCAGAATGTTTGGGGACATCTGTGGGACTAAGTATATAGAAGTACGTTTGGAATTGGAGAACTTGGGGTATGGTAGTTAATAACAGGAAAAAACGTATCGGTGATATGCTTGTGGATGAGGGGGTTATTACCGAAGAACAATTAAAAGAAGCATTAGCCAACAAGGGCGGACGTAAAATGGGTGAAGTCCTTGTTGATATGGGATTTACAAATGAGACCGAGATTGCAGGCGCATTAGCGAGGCAGCTCGGTCTAGAATTCGTGTCGTTAAATGGTATTACGATAGATGAAAAAGTGCTGAAGCTGGTTAATGTATCGCTGCTTCGTAAGCACGTTATGGTACCGCTTGGATTTGAACATGGCAATATCAATGAAGTGCGGATGGCGATGGAAGATCCGATGGACATGCAGGCGATCGATGACTTTACGATCGTAACGAATCTACAGGTGTCACCGGTTATCGCAACGACACATGACATCATGGTAACACTTGACCGTTTCTTTGGAAACAGCGAGGCGATGCAGGCAGTACAGGAATATGCGAATGAGCGTAAGTCCAGACAGCAGCAGAAGGAAGCTGCGCAGGATGAGGACGAGCTGACAAAGTCACCGATCGTTCTTCTGGTGAATCAGATGATCGAACAGGCAGCCAGACAGCGTGCGAGTGATATCCATATTGAAGCATTAGAGAACCGTGTCCGTGTCCGTTACCGTATTGACGGTACTTTATATGAGAAGACGAATTACGACATCCATCTGCTTCCGGCGATCATTGCCCGTGTGAAGATCATGGGAGATATGGATATTTCGGAGAAGAGAAAGCCACAGGATGGACGAATCACACTTTCTGTAGACCATGTGGAATACGACATCCGAGTATCGATCCTGCCAACCGTTTTCGGTGAAAAGTGTGTTATGCGACTTGCGCAGAAAAAGGCACTGACCAGAGATAAAAAGGATCTGGGCTTCACGGAACAGGAGCTTACGATTTTTGACAATATGTTAAAGCATCCGAACGGAATCCTCTTAGTAACGGGACCGACCGGAAGTGGTAAGTCTACGACGCTGTATACTGCGTTAAGTGAACTGAATACAGAGAATGTGAATATCATCACCGTAGAAGACCCGGTTGAGGCGAATATTGATGGAATCAATCAGGTACAGGTGAATGCCAGAGCAGATATGACGTTTGCATCGGCACTGCGTTCGATCTTACGACAGGATCCGGACATTATCATGATCGGAGAGATCCGAGACGAAGAGACAGCAGAGATCGCAGTACAGGCGTCGATCACCGGACATCTGGTTGTAAGTACATTACATACGAACAGCTCCGCAGGAACGATCACACGTATGTTGAATATGGGCGTAGAGAGTTATCTGTTAGCAGACTCTATGATCGGAGTTATTGCACAGCGATTAGTCAGGAAGCTTTGTCCGGAGTGTAAGAAGCCGAAGATACCGACACCGGAGGAACGTAAGATCTTAGAGATCGCAGAGGACAATCCGGTGACGATCTACGAACCATGTGGATGTCCGAAGTGTGCAGACACCGGATACAGGGGACGAATCGGTGTGTATGAGATGTTAGAGATCACGCCGGACATCAAGCGAATGATCGCAAGTGCAGCTCCGAGTGAAGAGATCAAGGAAGCCGCAATGAAAAACGGTATGCATACATTGAGTATGCGTGCACGGAAAAAGGTTCTTGATGGGACAACCTCACTTTCTGAGATGTATAGTGTTTCAGCCGACGAATAATTTCAGAGAAGAGGAGCAGCAATGGGAAAGATAGAAGAGTATTTACGGGAAGGTCATAGCAGAGGAGCATCTGATATCCATATGGCACCGGGAAGTCCGGTTATGTATCGTATCGATGGGGACATCGTGCCGGGTTCGGAAGAGAAGATCAAGCCATATGAGATTGAGGAACTGATCGAACCATTATTGAACGAAGAACAGAAGGAAGAATTAAAAAGACAAGGAGAACTGGATTTTGCATATTCGATCGCAGGATTCAGCCGTGTCCGTTTTAATGTGTTCCGGCAGAGAGGAACCTATGCGGTGGCACTCCGTATCCTTTCTTTTGAGATCCCGGAGGCAAGGAAGTTAGGACTTCCGGAATCTGTGATCGATTTGACGAATAAGAAAAGAGGGCTGGTGCTTGTAACAGGACCGACCGGAAGCGGTAAGTCTACGACACTGGCATCTTTGATACATATTATTTCGGAAAAGTATCCGAAGACCATTATTACATTGGAAGATCCGATCGAGTATCTGCATCCGCACAGCAAGTCACTGGTGTTACAGCGTGAGATCGGATACGACAGCAGAAGTTATGCAAATGCACTTCGTGCAGCACTCAGGGAAGACCCGGACGTGATCTTAGTCGGAGAGATGCGTGATCTTGAGACGATCAATATTGCGATCACCGCAGCAGAGACCGGACATCTGGTTTTCTCCACACTTCATACAAACAGTGCGGCAGCAACGATCGACCGAGTGATCGATGTATTCCCGCCGCATCAGCAGCAGCAGATCCGGATTCAGTTAGCCAGTGTGTTAGAAGGTGTAATTGCCCAGCAGTTACTGCCAAGAGAAGGCGGCGGACGAGTTGCAGCATATGAGGTAATGCTTGCGAATCCGGCGATCCGTAACCTGATTCGTGAGAATAAGAGTTTTCAGATACCATCTATGATACAGACCCACAAAAAAGCTGGCATGCAGACGATGGATGATGCAATTTATGAGCTGTATCTTAAGGCAATGATCCGGTCAGAGGATGCACTTACTTTTGCCTTAGATCCGGTTGCAATGTCACAGAAGGTTCAGATGTTTTAACGGATAGCAGGTTAGGAGGAAGAACGTGGCACATTTTTCTTATGTAGCAATAGACAAAAACGGAAAAGAAAAAAAGGCAACAGTTGAAAGCGACAGCGTAGATAAGGTTGAACTTCAGCTTCGGAAAGATGGACTGATCCCGATCAGCGTCAAAGAGAGCAGCGCTTTAAGCCAGGACATCAGTCTTGGAAACAGCAATAAGATCAAGCCCAGAGATATGGGTGTGTTCTGCAGACAGTTTGTCAGTATGACGTCAGCCGGTGTCAGCATTATCGATGCGTTGGCAATGTTAAAGGATCAGACGGAGAACAAGAAGCTTGCAGCGGCTATTTCCGATACGAAGGATGAGGTACAAAAGGGACATACGTTAGCGGAGTCGATGGGCAGCCAGCCGGTCTTTGATGAGATGTTTGTCAATATGATCGATGCCGGAGAGGCTTCCGGTAATATCGAGACTGCCTTCAGCCGTATGGCAGTACAGTTTGAAAAGAATGCAAAGGTACAGGGACTGGTAAAAAAGTCGATGATGTATCCGATGGTTCTTTGTGTAGTAGCAGTTGCAGTATTCCTGATCATGGTGTTGAAGGTAATACCGGGATATGCAACGATGTTTAGTGAGACAGGCATGACACTGCCGGGTATCACGATCGCAATGATGAGTATCAGCGAGTTTTTAAAAGAATACTGGTATCTGGTATTGCTTGTAATTGCAGGCGTGGTATTTCTGATCAGGATGTATAAAAAGACAGAACAAGGTAAGGCATTCTTTGGTAAGCTGGCAATTAAGATTCCAATGTTTGGCAAGCTGAATGTCAAGACCTATTCGGCATTGTTTGCCAGAACTTTAAGTACCCTGCTATATTCCGGTATTCCGATGATCGATGCCATTGATGCAGTGGCAAATACGATGAAGAATACATTGTTCAAAAACCAGTTGAAACAGGCAAGGGCAGAAGTGGCAAAAGGTATTGCATTATCCGAACCGCTTCGTAACGGTGGCTTATTCCCGCCGATGGTAGTACATATGTTATCGATCGGAGAAGAGACCGGTAACATCGAAGAAATGCTTGATAAGTTAGCGAATTATTATGACGAAGAGGTTGAGATTACAACCCAGACCGTTATGGCTGCAATGGAGCCGATGATCATCGTTGTAATGGCTCTTATCGTTGTAATCCTGATCGCAGCGATCATGGCACCGATGCTCGCAATGTATGATCAGTTGGGCAGTATCTAATCGAATTAAAATCTTTCTAATAGGGGGGAAGGTTTTAAGATATATTTTATGAGTGAAAAGGAGAATAAGAAATGAAAGATTTAAAGAAACGTCTCAAAAAAGCAAACAAAGGATTCTCTTTAGTAGAGCTGATCATTGTTATTGCAATCATGGCTATTTTAGCCGGTGTATTAGCACCACAGTTTATCAAACACATCAACAACTCCAAGAAGTCTTCTGATATCCAGAATGCGCAGATGATCTACGATGCATTATCCAGTGCAATTTCTGAGCAGGAAGCAGGAACATTATCCTTACCGGCAGGTGTTACAATCAACACAAGCAATACAGAGACAGAATTTACAGGCACTTTAGCAGCAGCTTTAAATATGGGAAATGCTGCTCCTGCTGTAAAGGTAGATAAAAACTACAAGTTCTACTACAAGATCAACAAGACAATTATTGAAGTGTATGTAAATGATGGAACCAATAACTATATGTTAGCACCATCTGTATCTACAACTTCCGGTTGCCCATGGTCTAACTAATTAACAGAGGAGTAAGTGGATCATGTCACCAATTCTGATACTTATGACAATTTTTATATTCTTATTCGGGATCGTCATCGGCAGCTTCTTAAATGTTTGCATCTACCGGATTCCGAAGGGAGAGGACATTGTGAAAACCAGCTCTCATTGTATGAGCTGCGGGTATCAGTTACGGTGGTATGATCTCATTCCTTTGTTCAGTTACATTTTCTTGCGGGGAAAGTGCCGGAAATGCGGAGTTAAGCTGTCTATGCAGTACCCTATTGTCGAAGCATTGAATGGTATTTTGTATGTGCTGATTTTTTATGTAACTGATTTTACGGTTGATAGTTTCATTTTCTGCCTGATGACATCCGCATTACTTGTGCTTGCGGTCATTGACTTTCGGACATATGAGATTCCATGGGGAATCAATCTTCTCCTGTTTGTATTAGGGGTTGTCCGGTGCGTGTCAGACAAAGAGAATCTGATGGATCATCTGATCGGCTTTGTCGCAGTCAGCGGAGTGTTACTGTTGATCTACATATTTTCAAAAGGAGCAGCCATTGGTGGAGGGGACATCAAGTTAATGGCTGCAACAGGGCTGCTTCTTAATTGGAAATTAATTATTTTTGCTTTTATCTTAGGATGTGTAATCGGTTCAGTGATACATCTGATCCGTATGAAGTTCTTTCATGCCGGTCGTATGCTTGCGATGGGACCATATCTTTCAGCCGGCATTTTTATTGCTGCATTATGGGGGGATACACTCATAGACGGATATCTGAATCTGCTTGGAATCTAGCACAGACCGGATATGCGCAAAAGGCAGCCACAAAACTGGAGATTAACATGTTTTAAATGGGAAGTGCATAGTGAAATGTGTGTTTCCCATTTGAAATATAAAGAGGAGAGGGAATCATGAAAATATTAAGTATTGAAGTTGGCAGTGATATTACTCATGTAGTTGAGACAGACTATCAGATGAGAAATCCGAAGATCTACAACTATTTTTCCTTTGATACACCGGTGGGAACCGCTGGTGATTCTGGGGTAGAGTGTAACGAGGATTTTAAGAAGACCTTACTTGCGAAGTTAGAGGAACATAAGATCAAGACGAGAAAAACGGTTTTCAGTGTCAGTTCCGGTAAGATCGCAAATCGTGAGATCGTTATTCCGATGGTAAAAAATAAGCGGATCCAGAGTCTTTTGAATGCGAATTCCAGTGAGTACTTTCCAGTTGATTTATCGATGCACCAGTTTGTATACCGTACCGTTGCTGCACCGGATTTAGAAAAAGAGAAGAAGCGTAAGCTGTTCGTGCTTGCTGTTCCGAACGAATTAGTAGACAGTTATAAGGCATTAAGCAAGTTCTGTGGATTAGAGCTGACGGATCTGGATTATATCGGAAACAGTATCTTCCAGACGATGCATAAGTCAGAGGGAAATCGTCTGTGTCTGACGGTCAATCTCGCAGAAGATTCTACCCTGCTTACGATCATCCATGGTGGAGAGGTTCTGCTTCAGAGAACCATCTTCTATGGATATGGAGCAGCAGTAAAGCTGGTGAAGGATAGTCCGCTGTATGACGGTTCCGTTTCCACGCTGGAATATATGGAAACTCATAAGTGCTTAAAGTCCCATCTGAACGGACCATCCCAGGATGCAGACGAACAGAAGGCAGAACTGAAAAATAATGTAACCGATGAATTAAGACCGATGATTGCCAATATTGGACGTATTTTGGATTATTTCCGTGTCAGAAACGAAGGGCTTGAGATCGAGGAATGCCTGATGGTTGGTAACGGCGCCAGAATCAGTGGCTTGGACTGGCTGCTTAGCATGGAACTGAATCTGAAGGCACAGCCGTTTGTTACGTCCCGATTAGATGCAGTCGGTGTAAACGTACAGGTGCCGATTTCAGAATATATTGCATGCTATGGTGCAGCAATCGCACCAATGAAGTTCGATTTAAGCGATAATGAATTAAGTGTGGACGAAAAACAGAAGGGCGAACAGGCAATGATGGTTGCCCGTGTGACCTTGCTGGTATGTATCTTAGCTTCTGTTGTTATGGTGGTTTACGGTGGAGTAACGAATCATATCGGGCATAAGAAGGTGATCGAACTTCAGGATAAGAAGGCATCCCTTGCTTACATAGAAGAGATCTATCAGAATTACCAGAATACCTGTAACCGTTACAAGGATGTGACCGCATTAGACCGCAATGCCACCAGGACTTCCAGCGGTATGGCAGATGCGATCGATGAGATGGAGCAGAAGCTGCCAAGCTCAGTGAAGGTAACATCACTTTCGGCAAACGGAGAGACAATGACGGTTACGGCTGAGGTATCGACAAAGGATGAAGCAGCAAAGATGATCCAGCAGTTAGAATCCTTTGATATTTTCAGCAGTGTAACAACAACCGGTATCAATGAAGTCACAGACGAAGCAGGTAGCACTACCGTAGAATTTACTGTGAGCTGCCAGTATACGACGCCGGATGCACAGTTCGCGGACGAGACTGCAACAGAAACAGGCACTGAGACAACAGACCAGTCGGCAGGTGCATCGACAGAGACACAGACAGATGCAGCATCGGAAGGAGGCGCACAGTAATGAAGGGATTAACGATCAGCGATAAGGATAAAAGAGTACTGTATATCGTATTAGGAGTACTGATATTTTTCGGTGTATACTGGTTCATATTCCGTGGTGCGATGGAAAAAAACGACGAATACGTTGCAACCCAGAACCAGCTGCAGGGAGAAATCGGACAGTTGCAGCAACTGGTTGCCAGAGAAAAAGAATTTACCGATGGCATGGACGAGATGAATCAGGAGATGAATACGATTATTGATAGCTTTCCGTCGATGGTAACTGCCAGGGATCAGATCATCTATGCATCGAATTTAGAGAAGGCAAAAGACATCAAGATCCAGGGAGTGACCTTATCGGATCCGACCCTTGCCTATACGATGAATGAGGATGGAAGCAATCCGGAGGATGACGGTAAGCTTTTATATGAAGTAGATACGAATTACAACTGTAAGGTATCTTATTCCGGATTGAAGGATGTGATCCGTGCAATTAACGATACCGCAAAGCATAAACAGGTTGCAAATATCTCATTGGTCTATGATGATGAGACGGGGGCAATCGGAGGAAACATTCTTTTAGCAGAATATTACTTAGAGGGAACCGATAAGGAATATGAGGCAGAGAAGATTCCGGAGGTTGAGACAGGTACGTCCGACATCTTTGGAAATACAGTGGAACATCTTTCTGATGTAAAACAGGCAGATGTGACACCGGCAAACGAAGAGAATACAGATTCTGAAGCTTCTGAATAAGAAGAAGGAGATACATAAGACTCTGCCAGTTCTGGCGGAGTTTTATGGCAAAAATGAGGAGAAGAGCGGATGCAGCAAAAAAGACTTGCAGATCAGGAGAAAAAACGGTATAAGGCAGATGGTGGATATTCCCTGGTGGAAGTGATCGTAGCGGTTGCGATACTGGTTATCTGTGTGATCCCGTTTTTAAGTTCTTTCGCATTGACCGCACAGACAAATGCCAAGGCAAGACAGATGTTAAATGGTACAACGGTTGCAGAAAATGTTATGGAGGACATCAAGTCGAAGGGAGTAGAGCACTTCGGGGTAAAGTCCGGGGATACAGTCAGCATCAATTCCAAGCTGTATGATGTCTATACAGCGGATATCCCGAATTATCATTATGATGGAAAAAACTATCAGGTATCGGTTGAAATGGTACCATCTTCTGGAAAGTATACTGATGCTTCGGCACTTGTGCCTGCCAATAAGTATTATAATGAAGAAAAGCTGTCTGAGATCTATCAGATGAAAAAAGAAACAGATGCCATCTATGTACAGGATAAAAATACACTGTATAAGCAGATTGATGATTATTATAAGGATCACGTGTTTGACAGTTCGGTAACACCGGAGACGATCGCAGACGATATACGTTCCGAGTATACGTTCAAGATCAAAAAGGCAGGCGGCTTTATTACCGTTACCGAGGATGTGGAGTTTATATACCGTGACAAGAATGAGGCATTAAAGGCAACGATCGATACGAATAAGATCTTCGATTCCTTGCAGACAAGAGAAGACCTGCGGAATCTATATATCTTCTTTGTACCGGGTAAGGAGAATGTCATACATATAGAGAATACATCAGATATTCCGTTACAGGTATATCTCGTGAAACAGAATTCGGCAACAAAGGAAGATGTTACCTTAGAAGTAACAGAGAGTGCGCATGGCGGTTCTGCCCTGACAAAGATCGCAACGAATTTAGATATTACAGATGCAGCACATACCGAGTTTACGAAGATCCGTGTGAATAATATTGACCGCACACTGACCGATGCAGTGTCTGTGCTCGGAATGACCGGGCTTGTGATGGAAGAGGACGATAACACTAAGGTATATGATGTTACTATTTCAGTGAAGTCACAGAGTGGAAAAGAATTGGCAACGATTACAGGAAGCTCGTTAAAGTAAAGGAGGTAAGAGGATGATTCATCAGAGAAGAAAAGATAATCGGGGTTCCTCTCTTGCGATCGTAATCGTTACGGTTGCGTTCTTAAGCGTATTAGTTACGATTATCCTTTCAACGAGTGCCTTGAATATCCAGATGAAGGCAGTACATAAGAGGTCTGTGGATAATTTCTATGATGCAGAGCAGGCATTTGATGAGATCCGTACCGGGCTTCAGCAGGATGTTTCGGATGCGGCATCGAAGGCATACGTGAGTGTCATGGAGCAGTATTCGGATACCAATTATCAGAACATGCAGCGTAAGAATATGTTTCAGACCGAGTACCGCAAGTACTTAAAGGAACGGTTGAAAAATGGATCAGATGAGAGTAAGTATAATGTAGATAAGATCTATCAGTACATATCAATTGATAACCGTTATGATGCAGCCACCAATACCGGCGCAAAGTTTACCGCACCGGATCCGAAGATGCTCGTAACAGCCAATGGAATTATTTTAAAGGGGATGCAGATCTTATACCGCAATGCAGATAATTATGTATCTGAGATCCATACGGATATTGTACTGGGTTATCCGGACATGAACTTTAATCAGGGTATCGATGTACCGGATCTGTTACATTATTCTCTGATCGGAGATCTGGGTGTCATTGCAGATAATCAGAACCATGCAGTGACAATCGACGGAAATGTCTATGCAGGCAGCAATCCCGCAGCGGATGCAACGAATGGTATTTCAACCGGATTTACGGTAGAAAATACAGGTCTCGTTTCCTTTGGCGCAAAGCGAACACTGATCACAGCAGAGAATATTAATGTAAAGGATAATGCCACTTTAAAAACCGGCAATAAGATGACAATCTGGACAAACAGCATCAACGCAGATACGAGATCTACCGTACAGCTGGCAGGAACGATGTATGTGGCAGACGATACGAATATTACCGGAAGCGGTGATGTGTCCTTTAGTGGTGAATATTATGGCTATGGCAATCCAAAGACGGCTGCAATGGCGGATTCCATGACCGAAGAGGCGGTGAATCAGAATATTCCGGGATACAGCAGTGCCATCATTATTTCCGGAAGTAAAGATGATGGAAAGGCATCCTTACATATGCTGGGCTTAACAAAGCTGATGTTAGCCGGTAATGCGTATATCGGAAGCGGAGATGTCATGATGGGAGAATCCATGGCAGTAAAGAGCAATCAGATCGCATATCTGGCACCGGATGACTGCTTTACCGTAACCATGACGAATCCAAGTAAGGATGGAAACTTAAAAGATTACGTAGATCTTGCAAAGGTTGCGTCCTATGGCGCAAAGGAAGTAGTCGTCAAGGCAAATGCGGATGGAATGTTCTATTATTTCCTTTCCTTTGCGAACGCAAAGCGTGCAAATGAGTATTTCAAGACATATTATGATGAAAGCACACCGGAAGGACAGGCACATATCCAGAAGAGAGATGCCTATTTAAAGCTGTATGTGGGAGATAAGGCACTGACCGTCAAGGAAGGTGACGTTGCCACACAAAAGATCTTAAACGGTGGAATCTATATTTATGATAATAAGGGAATCCGTACAATCCAGCCACAGTTTACGGAAGAACAGTTTGATATTGCAGATGATGATTATTACATGAAGCTGCAATCGGGCTGGCAGGATATTTATCACGCATATTGTCACACGTTAACGAGAGATTACGCACAGTTAGATTCCTCGCAGAGATCAAAGACCGTATATAAGAACCTGATCGATGAGACAGAGATCGATCATATTGTATCGCAGAGCGCAGTCGATCATACAAAGGAATTTGTCTATATCGATGGTTCGGAAACTTATACGGCAGAAGTGGTCAACAATAAGGCACTTGGGACGTTTGAAGTGAATGAATCACTGCTTCATGGAAAGAACCTGCATCTGATCGTTGCGACCGGAGACGTGAATGTAACGACTGATTTTGCAGGAATCATCATTGCAGGTGGTAAGATCACTTTAAAGCCGGGAACTGCGGTTACCTTAAGTGCAGCACCGGCGGAGGTGATGAATCTGATCAATAAGGCAGTATGCAATGCAGGCGGAGCGCATGTCTATGCATTAGAAGATATCTTTATCAATGCAGAGTACTTAGAGGGTGTAGACAGTGGAGATGAGATTTCCGGAGATGGAAAGCTGGATATGAAGTCTTATATCACTTATCAGAACTGGTCGAAGGAATAGAGAAAGGGTGTAAAAGACGTGAGAAGGCAGAAAAATGCAGGAAATAACAGGGGCTTTTCACTGATAGAACTGATCATTGTAATTGCTGTGATAGCGATTCTGTCAACCGGTATCTTTCTTGGAACGGGCAGGATTGCAAACTGGCAGTTAAATAAGACAACGCAGACGGTAAATTCCGCACTCAATACGGCAATGGTCCAGGCAATGAGCAAGGGAAATGTATCCGGAGTGATCTTTTATGAGTTAGATGAAAAATATTATGCTTCGGTCATCACGGAGAGCTGTGAGACAGCAAGTGGCGGGGTCTATCAGTTAGATGATACAAAGATTGTAAACACGATCCAGCTTGGCAAGGAGCCGGTTACGATCGTGTTCCATTTTAAGACACCCGCCGGATTTCCGGCGGCACCGGTCCAGCTTACGAACCAGTCGGATATGATGAATATGACAAGTGCTGTGGAAGTGATGTATAACAGAAGCTCCGGGGCTGTAAAAAAGAAGATGATCGGAACAGATGAATGCAACTTCGATTCGATTGATATATCAAACGGAAGCAGTACGCAGACGATCCGGATCTATGCTGCAACAGGCAGACATGAGATTCAATAAGGGGAATGGAGGATGACAATGAAAAAGAAGGATTTTTCTTTGAAGAACAAGGGGTTTTCTTTGGTGGAGCTGTTAGTTGCCATGGCGATCGTATCCGTGGTCGGCAGTGTGATCATTGGGGTAATGACATTTTCTACAAAAAGCTTTGGCCGTTCCTCCGCTGAAACAAATCTGCAGGAAGATGCGCAGGTGATCTTAGCACAGATGGGTAATTACATCATCGATACGGATGTTGCACTCCGTTATTATGTGGATGTTGATCCGGATGGATCCGGAACGAGCATCTTAAAGGATGACCAGTATCCGGGTGGTGCGTTGGATTTCCAGAAGAAGTGGCTGGAGATCTTTAAAAACGATGGATCGGATATGACCGTTGAAACACTGATCTGGAAAAAGAGTACCGGAGAGATCAACTACCGCAGAGAGAAGGTGGACGCACACGGAACACGTACAGCGGATATTGCAGACACATTGTTGGCAGATCAGGTCGATGGATTTGCCGTTGATCTGACGAAGGTAGCAGATAACCGAGAGGTCGGACTGGAATTAACACTTGAAAAGGGCGATGCGAAGTATGATTCCAGCAAGACTGTAAATATGCGTAATACCTTACAGATTACCGGTGATCCGACTCCGGTGATCGACAATCCGGTAGTATCGACGGTAACCGGGGTTAAGGTGTACCCAAAAGAGACGGAGATGTCTACGAATTCCCAGAAGTCTTTTCAGGCAGTGGTACATGGTACGAATAATCCATCCCAGCAGGTAACATGGACGATTGAGGGCAATACCTCATCTTCCACACAGATCCATGCGGATGGACGTCTCTGGATCGCACCGGATGAGTCGGCGGATACGATTATCGTGCGGGCAACCTCTGTGCAGGATCCGGGCAAGTCTGGTACTGCAACGGTAACGGTGAAGCATGAGAGCTTATATGATTTTGATGTAACACCACTGAGCGCGAACATGCGTCCGGGTCAGATGCAGGACTTCCATGCACTTGTAACGAAGAAAACGAACAATGAAGTGGTAGACCGTGCAGAGATCACATGGAGAATTGTAAGCGGAGATACCACTGCCGGAGCATTCCAGACAAATACCGGTGCAGATAATGTATTTACTGCAGCGTTAAAGGCAAAGGTGCCACAGACACTGAAGGTAACTGTTACCGCGAAGGTGGATGGCAACCAGATCGGAGCAAAGGATATTGAGATCACGATCGACGGTAAGAGAGATCTGTCGAAATACCCACTGATCGAAGGACAGTTCTTAAATATTCAGGGTTCCGGTTTTAACTTCTTTGGCTCGAAGCTGTTTGCATCGGATAACCGCTGCAATATTCATGTAAGTATGGTAGAAGGAAGTCCGGATGGAGATATTTTATTAGACAACGGAGAAAAACAGATCCGCTTAGTCAGCCAGAACATGACGGTAAACGGAAAGACCGAATGGGTAAGCTGTGCAAAGCAGTTAGAGGATTACTGCTTTCAGGATGATATTGTAAAGACAACGGATCTCCGTTCCGGTCTTGCTAAGATCTTAAACAATCCGTCTCTGTTAGGAGAGGGTTATCAGATCTATCAGGTCAATGACGAAGGCTGGGAATATAACTTTTATCAGGGCAGGGATGAACTGAATCGGTATAAGACGATCATCTATAAGCCAAAGGGAAGACTGACCATCCAGTTAGCCGGCCGATCCCTTGCCAACTGTATTATTGTTGCACAGGACAGCATCGAGATCCAGGGTAATGAATTTAAGATGGCAGAAGTACCGGAGGGAATGAACGCACCGATCATCTATTCGATGGAAGGAAACGTCGTGATGTCCTGTGGTGGCACGACAAAGTCAGAAGCAATCCTGTATGCGCCAAAAGGAAATGTGGATATCCGGGGAAATGGACTAAATCTTCATGGATTTATTTTTGCAGGCTTAGGCGAGAAAGCGGCAGATGACAAGTCTGCGGGCAGAGTAACGATTGCAAATGGTGCCAATATTTATCAGAGTGATGCAGCAATCCGGACGTTTGATATGCTGTTAGATTTGTGTGATTAGGTCAGGAGAAATGGAAATGAAGAAAGCGATTGGTAGAAAAAAACATATCAGACGGCGGGCAGTGATTTTCTCAGGAGCTCTCGCCGTGTCGCTTGCAGGTGTGATCGGTTTTATGAGCCTGACGGCAGATGCCGGCGGTATCTTTACCGGTGTGGAAACACTGGTCTATGATAAGGTGGATAAGGGTCAGGATTTTCATATTTTAGAGATCATTCCGGATCAGAGTGAGGGAGAGCTTGGCTATTATGTCGAAGGTCAGGAACCGTTTCATTTTGCGGAAGATATGAATGCTTATCTGAAAAGTGACGGTAGAGAGAATACTAGAGAAACAAGAGCGGCCTTTGTGGAAGCATTAAAGGCTGATCTTGAGAGCAAGTCCCTGCTTGGAGAGAACAAGGCGATCCGTTATGAGGATTATGAGGAAAGCTATTTCCCATCCGAGGAAGAGAAAGCAGCCATGCAGGAGATCACTTTTGATGAGTCGGACTATGAGCTGGCATCCATATCCGGAAATTATCAGGACAGTGCAGATGGAAATGGCGCATATACTGCCAATATCGATACCTTTACTTATAACGAAGATGGCGATTATGTCGTTGAGTTTGATACCTTTACACCGATCCATGACTATGCACCGTATAATGTTCCATTCGAGTATAACAGTGCAGGCTATTATCAGCAGGTGGAAAATCCGGTTACCGGAATGAAGTATTACTATATTTCGAACTACTATTATGGTGGTGTATCTTCTGCGGACAGTGCCTATACTGCAGTGCTGAATACGGACATGCCATACCGGTATGTAGGAGAAAACGGAGAGGCAGAGTTTGCAGAGGATGCTTCCGGCAGTGCCACGAAGCAGAATGTACAGATCGGCCGTATCTATTACAAGGGCGGCTTCATCAATCAGAACATCCTAAAAAATAAAGTATTTTCGATCCAGAAGGCACAGGATATGAATATTACGATCGAGACGGTAGAGGAGTCTGCCTTAGCGGACTATGACTTTAGCGGTGGTAACGGTAATGTTGATATGATCTATGTATGCGGGGATACAACACACAGCGGTAAGACCTATGGGAACAGTGCGGATGAGGTGGAGTGGCCACTCTATCAGATCTACTGCAACAAGATCCCGACGGTGATCGACAGTGACGTATTAGCGGATCTGTCAAAGTATGAGCAGTCCGGCGTACTCCGTTTTATCCTACTGTGTCTGCAAAAGACAAAGATCGAAGCACCGGAAGACGGAACCTATGACTTTGCATCCCTGCTTCCGGGCAGCAGTGCGAATGTATATGATATGTGTAATACCGCAGATATTACACACAGTGATTTTGCAGTTTCCAATCTGTATGTTGCAGATACGGCAGATGCAGACAATGCACACGAATATCTGTGTGCAGATCTGGAGACGAACTTTTCCGATGAACAGATCGAGAGCGGATTTTCCGCAGTCAGAGAAGCAATCGACAAAGAGAATCTTTATCACAGCTCAGACGATCAGCTCTCAGCAGATATCAATCGCGCGACAGTCTTACAGTATCTGTTAAACTACCGTTATGAGAGGCAGATCAGTGCGAAAAAAAGCTTAAAGATCCTCGACCTTGAACCGGTATGGGGAGCTGCCTATACAAGTGATACGGTGGATAAGGCCTTAAAAGACAGTGTGTTATACTCAGATGTGGTCAAAGAATGGGCAGAAGGAATCACCGATGTTTCCATCACACATATGACAACCAGTGAGTTTATCGGTAAGATCAACGATATGAATACCGATTATGATCTGATTTATATCGGACTTGGTTATTTTGCCAATAAGAATAAGTATGATCTGCTCTATCGTGAGACGAACAGTGCAAGTGCCGATTATGGACTTCCGGTTTATAATGATACCCATATGAATGGAATGGTCTATACACATACCGGTGATTATATGCAGGCAGCGAACTATGGTAACGAGGGTCTGTTAGATTCTGAATATGCCGGTGCGTACATCGAGGGAGCAGCGGCAAGAACCAGTAATTATCTGTATGGTACGGTTACCTTAGAACAGCAGGATGGGGATAAGATCATAAAGACCCCGTATCATCAGGGCGGTTATCGCAGCTCTTTTGATACCTCAAAGAACCGCATGGTTCAGTCATTGGTCAATATTTTTGACACCATGCCGGAGAATATGCCATACTACCGTGTACACCGGTTCAATGGAACTGCACAGAAGGATTATACGAGATCTGATAATCTGATGATCGGTAACAGTAATATCTTCCGGTATTCCGGCAATGATATTACGAAGGACAAGTATCAGGATCTGTTAGATTTTGTAAAGGCAAAGTATCCGGTCGTTTTCGCCGATGACTGTTATATCATCGATGATAATGGAAAGAAATCAGTCAATGAAGCAAGAATTGATAATTCGTCCTATCTGTACCAGTTCCTGACAGAGACGATTCACGAGCCGAATGTCTTTTCAAAGAGTGAGGTCATCAATAACAGCCAGTTCATCGATTATCTGAATATGCCAAAGTTAGGACTCGAGTTCTATCAGAACGGTACGGTAGTTACGGATGATAACAGTATTACGAAGATTGATACGACAGATTCCGAGACAACCGGACAGTATCGTATGAAGATCGATTTCATGTTGAAGAATCAAGCTGAAAGTTCGATGGAGTCCACTTATAATGTCAAGTTCTATATTGATATGAATACAGATGGACAGTTCTCTGACGGAACAGAAGCTTCGGAGCTTTTAAGCGATATTCTTGTACTTGACCGTGAGACAGGAACAGAGTGTCAGAAGGATGAGAATGGTGTCTATAAGATCTCAAACGACCATGAGTATGAGCTGCAAAGAGAGATCTCAAGCTCTTACCGCGGACTGATCCCATGGAAGCTAGAGATCGAAAATACTGCGAACAATTACATCCGTACATCAAAGACTTCCTATGCAGTCGTTGCGCTCGGACAGGGAGATGCATCCACAGATCAGACGAAAGAGGTACGTGTACTTCAGATCATGTGTGATGCAACTTCTGGTGGATACGCAAACAACTTAGACCTTTCTTCCGATACATCGAATACCGATGAGAACGGAAAGAAGTTCAATGAACTGTTAAGAAACGTAGAGAATGAGACAGGACTTCACTTTATCATCGATTCCCTTCGTGTGAATGAATTCCAGAAGTACTATCGTGGGGATTCCGACCGTGCTTCGTTATCGGAGAAGCCGCGTGCTTATATGGACCGGTTTGAAAACAATGAATACAGCATGCTGATCCTTGGCTTCAGTGACTGTTACAATAACATGACAGATGAAACAGCAATCCAGAAGCTGCAGGACTTTAAAGACAGTGGAAAGAGTATCTTATTTACACATGATAATGCATCCTGTAGTACGGTTACCAGCTACAGTCATAAGATGGCAGAAATAAAGACCATAAAAGAGGATGGAAAGCTTACCGTAGATTATATGGGTGGAAGAAATCTTGGTGAATACGGATACGAATTAAACGAGATGTTACGAAGAGAAGCTGCCATGGATCGTTATGGATTAGTTACCAATGATTTCCTAAAGCAGGGACAGCTTATTGATATTACGAAGAATGAAAATGGAGAGACGATCGGTACGATCTTAGCAGAGAATGGTGGCTTTACGACAAGAACGAATGCAGATGGTACACCGATGCAGTCCGCAGTCTTAGATGCGGGCAAGGATATTGCCTATGTAGCAGGTACTAACCGTGAGCAGGCATATGGTGAGACACAGGGCTTTACCTATTCTGAGATCAACCGTGTCAACCATGCGACAAGTAAAAAGAATATCCGTACGGCACAGGAATCATGGGGCAATCTGACCACGACTGTTGCAACTAAGACGAATGAAGGACTGATCACAAAGTATCCGTATGTGATCCCGGATAAGATCAATATTGCATCGACACATTTCCAGTATTACCAGTTAGACTTAGATGGGGATAAGGACGGAGATGGCAGATCGGATATCGTAGTATGGTACTGCTTGGGAGATGCAGGAAGTGGAACGGCATCCTTAAAGAACTATTCCGGTTCTCCGAATGATGTGCGGAACAACTATTACATCTACAGTATGGGAAATGTCATGTATTCCGGTGTGGGACATTCGAAGATCAATGCGGATTCCGATGAGATGAAGCTGTTTGTCAATACCGTAGTTGCATCGTTTAAGCTTGGAACACAGGCACCGACGGTCAAAGCACTTGAGACGTCGGACCGTACATCCGCAGAGAAGAAATATGTCCGTTTAGACTATGATACGGCACTCAATATGGAAGCACTGTCACAGGAAGAAGAGACATACTTCACCGTACAGGACTTAAATCTTACCTCGAATGACCGTAAGATCCAGGCAAGCTTCTACATCAAAGGAACTGACAGCAAGACCTATCTTCCGATCGGAGCCGCCGCAGCAGATAATCCAACGGGAGCTTATGTGACAATCGAGCCGATATTAGCGGGTGATTCTATTACGATCGGCAGTGAGACCTACGAACAGGGTGCCGCGGAGCGGCAGAAGGCAGACAATCTGCAAAGTGGTCATGTCTACCGGCTGGTATTACATAATATCGGAACGGATGCGCAGATCGCATCGCTGTTGTCTGGAACGAAGGAATTCTCACTTGGCATAACGATAAGCAGTGAATTTAATTATTATGGCAGGCAGATTAAGACTTCGGAAGCCGAGACGGAAGTAGAGTTCATCAAAGCAGAATTATTTGATCTTGATTAAGCGGAAATGGTGGCATCATTTGCCACCATTTTTCACTGTATAGGAAATCCCTATAAGGGAAAAGCAGGAGGGAAAGGAGCGCGCATGCAGAGAAAAGAAAACAGAACAGAAAGTATGTGGTGTCTGCCATATCTTTTTTCCATGGTACTGATTCCGGTGATCGTACGGAATGTACTGTGCAGTGAGAATCTGGAGGATTATAGCTGGTATCCGAAGACCTGGGGACGGTTTGATGCGTTCATGTGGTGGAAAAGTATTGCTGTGATCATCTTAGGAGCAGTTCTTTTTCTGGCTATGATCTTATGTGCAGGAAAGGCGAAGATCCGGTTTCAGAAAATGCTGCTGCCGCTTGGTGTCTATGCAGGACTTGTTATTCTTTCCACGATATGTTCGATTGACCGTGCGATCAGCGTGAACGGATTTTTCGATATGTATGAATCGGTGTATGTGATTCTCTCCTATGTGGTGCTTGCTGTCTATGGTGCGGTGATCTGTTGGAGAGAAGAGATGGCGTGTAAGGTGGAGTGGCTTGCCGCTATTGGGATTTTACTGATCGGTTTTATTGGATTTACCCAGTTCATCGGAAAAGATCTCTATCAGGCAGAATTTATGAGAGGGATCTTACATGTGATCGGAAGGTCAGAAAAGTTTTTTTCCGCAGTCTATGCATCCCTCTATAATCCGAACTATGTCGGCATGTACTGCTGTATGCTGATCCCGTTTGTATTTGTGCTCTGTACGCTTCATACAGAGAAGAAAAAGCAGATCCTATGGTACATCTGTGCAGCAGTTCTTATGATGCTTCTCGTTGGCTGCCGGTCGAAGAGCACGACACTTTTACTGCTCCCATGCCTGCTGTTTTGCGTTTTCCTGTCGGGGTGTAAAAACAGAAAGCGTGCAGTGCTTGTGATGGGACTGTTTCTGTTATTCTATCTGGGCTTTAATCTGGTCTATACGAGAGCCTATGACAGCAATCTTTTGGAAAAAACCTTTGATACGATCTACTGGAATGGAAAAGGGGAGGATGATTACCGGTTAACCGATATTTTTACCGATGACGACGGGCTCCGGATCTGCTATGATGGAAAAGAATATCGGTTGATCGATGATACAAAAACCGGTCAGCTTCTGTTAGAAGATATCACAACAAAAGAGCGTAAAAAGCTGCCGTTACAGGAGCTTCGGATCACAAAGGATACTGATGGAGAAAGCGATGGTTATACGGTCACTTCGGAAGGATATTCTTTTTCGTTTGTCTATGATAAAACAGCAAAAAAATATCTGTACCGCAACTTTAACGGCTGTCTGGTCGAGCTGGTTCCATCAAAAACCTGGGACTGTCCGCTTTTCCATGTTTTTGGAGGCATGAGCGGAAGAGGGTATATCTGGAGAAAATCCGTTCCTTTGCTTTCGGATTCGCTGATCTTGGGAAGTGGTGCAGATACCTATGCATTGCGCTTTCCACAACAGGATTATATCTCAATCGTACAGAACGGATACGGCAGCCGGTATATTACCAAGCCGCATAATCTTTATTTGCAGATCGCGGTTCAGTCCGGGGTATGTTCCCTTCTTGCACTGGCGGTTTTCTATGGCTGGTATTTTGTAAGCTCGATCCGGTTATATCGAAGATGCACATTTGAAAATCCGTTACAGTGTACCGGCATGGCAGCATTTGTGGCAACCATCGGTTATCTGTGCTCCGGTATGCTCAATGACTCGACGATCGGTGTTTCGATCGTATTCTACAGTCTTCTTGGCATCGGAATTGGCTGTAATAAACAGATTGTGAAGCAACTCTAAAACTTTTATTAAAAAGGCTCTGCGTCGGTTGACGTAGCCTATCTGCCGATTTATCATTATCGTTAGAAAGTCCTAAGGCAGAAATGGCAGCGGCAGGATGAAGAGAAAGAGAGAGATGCATATGAAACAGAAGTTACAGCAGTTTATGGCAGGACGTTACGGTGTGGATCAGTTATCGAAGATCTATCTTGGAATTACCTTTGTATTATTGATCCTTTCGATGTTTACAAGGGTCGGATTCTTTTATCTTTTTGCAATCGTTTTACTGATCTATACGTATTACCGCATGTTTTCAAGGAATGTGTCGAAGATGTATAATCAGAATCAGAAGTTTTTGAACTTCCGTTATCGTATGGGGGTAAAGTGGAACCAGTATAAGGTAAGAAGATCACAGCGTGCGATCTACCGCTTTTATAAGTGCCCGTCCTGCAAGCAGAGAGTACGTGTGCCAAAGGGAAAGGGCAAGATCTGTATTACCTGTCCGAAGTGCAGAACAGAATTTGTGAAAAAAAGTTGATGTTTCATGGAATGAACAATGAGGATTGGAGATTGCGTATATGTTTGGATACGTGAATATAAACAGACAGGAGCTGTCGGAAGAGGCAGGTAAGATCTATCAGTCTTATTACTGTGGCCTGTGCCGGAAGTTAAAGGAGACAGCAGGCAGAAGAGGACAGCTTTTACTGAATTATGATATGACATTTCTGGTTGTCTTATTGACCGGATTGTATGAGCCGCAGGAGAATGAAGAAGCATCCTTCACCTGCAAGCTGCATCCGACGAAGAAGAGATGCTCGCGTATCAATGAGTTTACGAAGTATGCGGCAGATATGAATATTATCCTGTCATTTCAGAACTTTGAAGATGACTGGAGAGACAACCACTCTTATGCAAAGAAAGCATTTGCGAAGCTGTTGGGGAAGGATTACTTACGGATTAAGGAGACGTACCCAAGACAGGTGGCAGCAGTTGAGAAGTATCTGAGTGACTTAGAAGAGATGGAACGGATCAAGGAGACGAATATAGATCTGGTTGCAGGGCTGACCGGTACGATGTTGGGAGAGATCTTTGCATATAAGGAAGATATGTGGGCAGATGAGCTTCGCTGTCTTGGCTTTTATCTTGGAAAATTCATCTATCTGATGGATGCCTATGAGGATGTTACGAAGGATAAGAAGAACGGCTGCTACAATCCATTGATCCGGATCTATGATGAGGACAGTAAGGACTTTGATACATTCTGTAAGCTGATGTTGACGAGTATGATCTCTGAGGCGGCAAAGTCCTTTGAGCGGCTGCCGATCCTGTTGCATGCAGATATATTAAGGAATATACTATATTCAGGTGTGTGGTGTCGTTATGAATACAATCAGCTCAAGCGGCAGAAGAAGGAAGCAAGTCAGGCGAAGCGTGCAAAACACAGTGAGAACCATGCTTCCGAAGACGCATGTGAAGTAGATAAAATGGAAGGTTAGGTACAGATATGGACCCATATAAGGTGCTTGGTATTACACCGGGAGCAACCGATGAAGAAATCAAAAAAGCATACCGTAGTTTAAGCCGGAAGTATCACCCGGATGCGAATGTCAATAACCCGAATAAGGAACAGGCGGAAGAGAAGTTCAAGGAAGTGCAGCAGGCGTATGATCTGATCATGAAGCAGAAGCAGCAGGGTTACAGCTATGGCGGTGGCAGTCAGGGCGGCTTTGGCTATGGTGGTTATGGATCAGGCAGAAATAACGGTGCATATGGCGGTGGCTATGGACAGAGTACGGACAGTGCAGAGATGCAGGCAGCCGCAAACTATATAGCACATCGTTGTTATAAAGAAGCATTGAATGTCTTAAGTGGAATTGCAAATCGAAATGCACGCTGGTATTATTACAGCGCGATGGCGAATGCCGGAGTCGGGAATACCGCAACGGCGATGGAACATATCAATATGGCGGTTCAGATGGAACCAAGCAATATGGAATATCGTCAGCTAAAGCAGCAGTTAGAATTTGGTGGAACCTGGTATTCGAATATGGGAAACTCTTACGAACGTCCATATGCCAGCTCAGGCAATCTGTGCCTGAGCCTGCTGTTTATGAACTTGTTATGCAACTGTTGTTGCTTCCGTCCGTATTAGCTTAACGCTTACGGGCGGTGTTTTTATACGTTTCTTCGCAGTACTTACAGCGATATACTTCGTTCTCTTCATCTGTGAGAACGAAGATCTGGTCAAGTCCCTGCTCGATCGAAGTGATGCATCGTGGATTCTTGCATTTGATGACATTGCGTACCTGCTTTGGCAGCTGCAGCACCTTTTTATCTACGATGCGGTCACCCTTGATGATGTTGACGGTGATGTTATGGTCGATGAAGCCAAGAATATCAAGATCTAATGCGTCGATCGGACATTCTACTTTAATAATATCCTTTTTTCCCATCTTATTACTTTTGGCGTTTTTGATGATCGCTACTGCGCAGTCTAATTTATCAAGCTTTAAGTCATGGTAAATCGAAAGGCTCATTCCGGCCTGAATATGATCTAATACAAATCCTTCATGGATTCCACTGATATTTAGCATGTCAGATCTCCTTTCCATCTTAAGAGTGTAAGAATTAATGCCATACGGACATAGACACCATACTGTGCCTGTTTGAAGTATGCTGCACGCGGATCATCGTCTACATCGACAGAGATTTCATTGACACGTGGAAGTGGATGAAGTACAAGCATATCTGGTTTGGCAAGTTTCATTTTTTCTTTATTCAGAATATAGAAGTCCTTCATACGGATGTAGTCATCCTCATTGAAGAAACGTTCCTTCTGGACACGGGTCATATATAAGACGTCGAGATTCGGCATTGCATACTCTAAGCGTTCTACCTCTTCGTATGGGATGTGGTTCTTCTCTAAGACATCCTCGCGGATATAATCCGGTACACGAAGCTCTTCCGGAGAGATCAGGACAAAGCGTACGTTCTCATAACGGATCAGTGCATTGATCAGGGAGTGTACGGTACGTCCGAACTTTAAGTCACCGCATAAACCGATCGTAAGATTGCCTAATTCACCACGAAGGGAACGGATTGTAAGTAAATCGGTTAAGGTCTGGGTTGGATGCTGATGACCACCGTCGCCGGCGTTAATGACTGGAATTAAAGACTTCTGGGAGGCTACAAGAGCTGCACCTTCCTTTGGATGACGAATTGCTGCAATATCGGCGTAACAGGAAATGACGCGCATTGTATCGGAAACACTTTCACCTTTTGATGCGGAAGAGCTGTCCGCGCTCGAAAAACCAAGAACAGAACCGCCAAGATTTAACATTGCGGCTTCAAAACTAAGTCGGGTACGTGTGCTCGGTTCGTAGAAACAGGTGGCAAGCTTTTTGCCATCACACACATGAGCGTATTTTTGAGGATTTTTTTCAATATCGTTCGCAAGGTTTAGCAGATCGTCCAGTTCCTCGATGGACAGATCCAGCGGACTCATTAAGTGTCGCATAAGATTCCTCCTGTTGTATCATTTACTTGTGAAAATGCCGGATGAGTTCCAGGCATTTTTACTATCATATAATACATGTATGCAAAATTCAAGCCGAAAAAATAAGAAGTAAAATTCAACTAAAAAATGTCATTTGTATGAATATAATTAGAATAGTTTGAAAGTGCAACACATTTTTGAGCTTGCACTGTGTATGTGATATACGATATAATGAGCGTAAGCAATGAGCAGTGCCAAAATTGGATCAGATAAAATTGCCTGCTTGCAGAGCATATTTTATCTGGTACACTTTTGATAGTGCGAAGCACGGACAGTTCGAAAACGCAATGCATTTTCGAACTTACACTGCGAATGAAGTATATAGGATATAATAATTCCGTCAGGTAAATTAACAATATTGCTGATTTATTGGATGGATAACAAATATGAGCAAGTAGGTAGAATACATTTATACGGAGGGTAATTATGCAGGATAATCGAGTAGCAGAGGAACAGGGAGCAGACGAGATCGTATATAAAGAGCGCAAGCGGATTCTTTTCTTCGGACTGCCGTGGACATTCACCAAGTACCGGATCAAGGCAGATATGATCACCTGTGATACCGGATTTTTCTCAACGGAAGAGAATGACTGTTATATGTATAAGGTGCAGGATGTGAAGCTGACAGCATCCTTAATGGAGCGGATCTTTAAGCTCGGAACCGTGGTATGTTATACCGGTGATGTGACCGATAAGGAGTTAAGACTGGTACATATCCGTCATGCCCGTGAGATCAAGGACTACATCTTAAAGGCATCTGAAACTGCGAGATTAAAGCGGCGTACCGTGAATATGCAGGACATCAGTGCAGACGATCTCGACATGGATCTGTAAGAGAAA
>CACZPJ010000080.1 GCA_902782995.1 uncultured Lachnospiraceae bacterium
CCTTTCTCTTTGGTATATATCATATATTATACCCTATTATATAGGGTGCTAATCTGTGGAATAATTAAAATTTAATTCTCCTTCGACGTTTTCTTTCGATTCGTCAGATAAAGCAGCCCCGGCAGCATCTAACTGTGCGGAACTGATGATCAGGTAAGTAATATAGAACAGCGGCTTGTGTTGCAGGTATGGGATCGTAAGGTTGATTCAGATTGATCCTGGCTTGGCTAAGTATCCGGTTGACCAGATCAACTGGCTGGAATTTTTACAGTAAAATGATCAGAATAGAGAAGCGTCATATGACGGATGTGTCAGAAGAGCTGATCCTGTTTTTGATCCGGTATTGTTGCGGAGTGGTCATATATTTTTTTTTAAAGGCAACGTTCAGATGACTCTGGGAAGAAAAGGCAAGCTGATTGCTGATTTCACTTAATGTCATATCTGAGTGTGTCAGCAGGAAGGCAGCCTCTTTTAATTTTTCCTGAAGAATACAGGCGTTGACAGACATGGAATAGTATTTTGCAAAGTGACGCGTGATCGTACGGGAACTTGTTCCACAGTGTACTGCCAGGTCGGAAACATGGATTACAAGATTCAGATGTGTCCGGATGTAGAGCAGACAGTTGTTTACAATTTCGGATGCAGAGGGAGTATCCAGTAAAGGCACTGCCAGTGTACAGCAGTCAACAGAAATCTGCCTGCATAAAAAGAGGAGGTCAGCAGGAGTTTTTACGGATACGGTTCTTGATACATAGGAATCAAAAAGGGGAAGGATCTGTTCAGTACTGAGTCCCTTTTCTAAGACAACTGCACAGCATAATGTTGCATAGGAGAAAAACAACTTGTGCAGCTCTTCTATTGAAAAAGGAGTATCCTGCAGAAGATGGAGAATGTGTGAATGTGAAAAAGTATATTGCAGTGCTTTTAGGTCCCCATTCTGAATCAATGGCAGAAGCTTTTTCTGGAGCAGGATCATCTGGTTTACAACCTTATGGGTGGCATGGATAGGGTAGACCGGATATGGCTGCTCAGATTCAATGGAATAGGAAATCTCGCTGGAGAGGATCTCCTTGGCAGAAACGGTTTCACCAAAAGCCAGCTTCAGGTAAAGACAGATGTTGTGTGCAAGAACGGACAGTGACATCTGGGGACTTTGCTGTAAAACAAGATATAAGTGAAGCATATCTGAATTATCCCGGATGGAACGGTTCAGTTCACAAAAACTGTGATAAGAAAGCGGAACTGAGGATATGGGACCAAACATGATGTTTGTCTGTGTATCTAACCGTAAAAGAACAAAAAAACAGGTGTCTGAAGACAAAAGTACCGGAATATGGCAGTCTACATTTTTTAAACGTGCACAACATTGTAACATTGTTTGCAAGGAACACTCCATGGATGTAATCTCGGGATGACGGAAGAGGTCTTTTGGTGTGTTATCAAATACACAAAAGGGAATCTTAGTGGCGTTGTAAAATAAAAGCAGGTCATTTTCGTAGTGTGTTTTTGTACTCATGGCAGATGAACTCCTTTATTCGGATATAACGTGTATGAATTTTATTTTTACTATGTCCTAATTATACAACGGATGGCTGAATTATGAAATACAGAAAGAGCAAAATATGATATTCTGATTTTAAAGTGTACGGCATGCAGGAGGGCTTACATATGATGAAAAATATGAAAATGAAAACGGTACTGACCAGTGTGATCACAATTCTTACAATTACAGGTATTGCACTGTTTTATCTGGCAACACAGATGAATATGAATTCACTGATAAAAAAGAATGCAGAGCAAAGTATGAAAACAGAACTGAATGCCCAGACGGTTCTGATCGGGGAATATGTCAATCATCAGGAAGATCTGTTAGAAGAATTTAGTAAGAGCCCGGAAATTATTGATTATCTGAGGGATGTTTCGGATACAAAAAAACAGAAGGCGGCACAGGAGTATACAGAGAATTATTATGCCGGGCTTGATAACTGGGAGGGTCTTTATGCAGGAGAATGGGATACACATATTGTGACACATTCGAATCCGGAAGTGGTTGGTATGACTACAAGGGAAGGAGATGCATTAAAGCAGTTACAGGATGCAATGACAAATGCAGGCGGACTGTACAATGCAGGTATTATCATTTCACCGGCATCACAGAAGCTGACACTTTCTATGTATTGTCCGGTTTATGATACGGATAAGACAATTCTTGGTTATGTAGGCGGTGGACCATTTGCGGAAGGATTAGATTCACTTTTAGCAGATATGAAGGGAACACAGACGGATCTTGAGAAATATTCCATGATCAATGCGGAAACAGGAATGTACATTTTTGATGAGGATGCGTCCCTGATCACAACGCAGGCTGAGGATGAAGGTATTTTACAGGTCATGAACAGGATACAGTCGGATAAAGAAACTACAGTGGGAAGCTTTAGTTACAAGGGAACAGATGGCAGAAACTATGTAATGGCATATCAGTATGATGAAGCACATGGCTGGGCAGTGATTTCTAAGGCAGAGGAGAAACAGCTGTATGCAGATGTTTATCGTGTAATGCATAAATTAAGCGCAATCTGTGGAATTGCCTGTATTCTGATTGCAATTCTTTCGTGGCTGTTTATCCATATGGGTACAAAGCCACTGGATTACGTTACGAGCGCATTGCATGATCTGAAGGATCTGCGGATACAGAAAGATCCTCGTTTACAGAAGTATGTAGGCAGAAAGAGTGAGGTGGGTCAGATCGCATCTGCACTGGATTCACTGAGTGATTCTTTGAGTGATATTATTGCAAAGCTTGGACTATGTTCGGATTCCCTGACACAATCGGCAGAAAAAATGTCGGGATGTTCAGATGTCCTGGTACAGTGTGTGGGAGAAAATGCATCTGCAACAGAGCATTTTGCAGAACATGCAGAGGAAATCAATCATACAGTCGGACAGGTAGATGCGGGCATTGGAGAGATTGCAGATGTTGTTGCACAGGTAGAAACGAAGATACAGCTTGGAAGTACAAGAAGCAGTGAGCTGATGCAGAAGGTATCAAGCATGCGTCAGGTTGCAACCGAATCACTGGATCATACCAATGCCAAAATGGTGGAAAACCATGCAGCAATTGAGAATGCGATTGAAAAGTTACAGTCTTTAACCCAGATCGATGAGATGGCAAAGCAGATTTTAGATATCACGAATCAGACGAATCTTTTATCTCTAAACGCTTCCATCGAAGCTGCAAGAGCAGGAGAAGCAGGACGTGGATTTAATATTGTTGCCGGAGAGATTGGAAATCTGGCAAATAGTTCTCACCAGACTGCCACTGCAATCCAGGCAATCTGTGAGGAGACGAGGGCAAATATCAGTCTGGTACAGGAGTGTTTTGACAATATTCTGGAATTCTTAGAAAAAGATGTTACTTCACAATTTGCCGGATTTGTATCAGCGACAAATGAGTACAACGATTCGATTGCCCAGATACAGGAGATTATACAGGAAATGAGTGAGTGTTCGGATATATTTGCACGGTCTGTAAATGATATTCAAAAACAGATCGATCATGTACAGGACAATCCGGATGATGCTCAGGTACATACAGATACAGTCTTAGAAAAGGTAGAACAGACACGTAAGACAACAGAAGATCTTGCAGATATTGTGAAAGTAAATGAAGAAAATGCCTCTTCTATCCGGGAGATCATGGCACGATTTTCAAATTAGGATATGCTGGTATACATCGGATTGTCCGGCTCTTGACACGACTGTTGCAGACTGCTATATATAACAGTAGTAAGGAAAAGGAGCGAAAGAACATGAGCGAGATAACAAGAGATGCAGCATTGGAATTATTGAAGAAGTATAACAAAGATCCGTTCCACATCCAGCATGCATTTACGGTAGAAGCAGTAATGAAATGGTATGCGAAGGAATTAGGGTATGGCGATCAGGCAGAGTATTGGGGCATTGTTGGTCTGTTACACGATATTGATTTTGAAGTATATCCGGAGGAACACTGCTTAAAGGCACCGGAGCTGTTAAGAGAGGCAGGTGTCGGTGAGGACATCATCCATGCGGTCTGCTCCCATGGCTATGGCCTAACGGTAGGCTGTGGAGTGACGATCGATGTAGAGCCGGAGCATGAGATGGAGAAGGTGTTGTTTGCGGCAGATGAGCTGACCGGGCTGATCTGGGCAGCAGCATTGATGCGGCCGTCAAAGAGCACAAAGGATATGGAGCTTAAGTCCTTAAAGAAAAAATATAAAAGCAAAGGCTTTGCAGCGGGCTGTTCCCGTGAAGTCATCGAACGTGGTGCCGCGCAGCTCGGCTGGGAATTAGAGAAGCTTCTTACGATGACACTTCAGGCAATGGCGGCATCTGAGGATGAAATCAATGCCCGGGTGCAGGCAGAGTTCCCGGAGGCATAGGGAGATACAGCTGGATTTTTGGGTATAGAAAACCGAATCGTAGTATATTTAGAAAACCGTGTGATATATGGTAATTTCGTATATCGCACGGTTTTTACTGTATAGGAAATTCCCATACAGCAAAAGCAGGCGCACACTTTATTTTGTGCACAGAACCGGAAACAGACGTTTCTACCTATTAAATGCGCCTGGAATATCCGTTGACTTGACGGAGAAACAGATAAATATATGAAATTTTTTATACTAAATGACGGAAAAACAGAAAAATATCCAATGAACACCAAAAAATATTCTATAGTTTATTTCACGTAAAAGCTATATACTGTCAATATCAACAAAACAAAAGGAGGATTTGTTTTATGAAGAAAAAATGGGTGGCTTTAATGATGACAGCAGTATTTGCATTTTCCACAGCAGCTTGTGGATCTGGAAATAATGCAGCAACAAATGACAACCAGACAGGTGACGGGGACACACAGGTGAGCAGCAGTTCATCTTCCGAGAATAAGGATAAACCATTAGTATGGTTCAACCGTCAGCCTTCGAACAGTTCAACAGGGGAACTTGATCAGACAGCATTGAACTTCAACAAAGATACATATTATGTAGGATTTGATGCAAATCAGGGTGCTGAACTTCAGGGACAGATGGTTAAGGATTACATCGAGCAGAACATCGATAAGATCGACCGTAACGGAGACGGCATCATCGGATATGTTCTTGCAATCGGTGATATCGGACATAACGATTCCATCGCTCGTACAAGAGGTGTCCGTAAAGCTCTTGGAACAGGCGTTGAAAAAGATGGCAATATCGACAGTGAGCCAACCGGAACAAATACAGACGGAACATCTGCAGCAGTTCAGGATGGTACGATCGAAGTAGGCGGCAAGGAATATACAATCCGTGAGTTAGCTTCCCAGGAGATGAAGAACTCCGCAGGAGCAACATGGGATGCAGCTACCGCAGGAAATGCAATCGGAACATGGTCTTCATCCTTTGGTGATCAGATCGATGTCGTTGTTTCTAATAACGATGGTATGGGAATGTCAATGTTCAATGCATGGTCAAAGGACAATGGAGTACCAACCTTCGGATATGATGCAAACAGTGATGCAGTTGCAGCAATCGCAGATGGATACGGCGGAACAATCAGCCAGCATGCTGACGTTCAGGCTTACCTGACACTCCGTGTTCTTCGTAACGCATTAGATGGTGTTGATGTTGATACAGGTATCGGTACACCGGATGATGCCGGCAACGTATTAAGCGATGATGTATATGTATACAAAGCAGATGAGCGTTCTTACTACTCATTAAACGTAGCAGTTACTGCTGATAACTACAAAGACTTTACAGATTCTACTGTAGTATGGGCTCCGGTATCTAACCAGTTAGATGCTTCCGCACACCCGACCAAGAAAGTATGGCTGAATATCTACAATGCATCTGATAACTTCTTAAGCTCTACTTATCAGCCACTGCTTCAGAACTATGATGATCTTTTAAATCTTGATGTTGAGTACATTGGTGGTGATGGACAGACAGAGTCAAACATCACAAACCGTCTTGGAAATCCAAGCCAGTACGATGCTTTCGCAATCAACATGGTTAAGACAGACAACGCCGCTTCTTATACAGCAATTCTTAATCAGTAAAGACAGGCAGGTTTTCAGGGAGAAGAAATTCTCCCTGAAATTTTTAAGGAAGCAGGCATGTTAGTTTGAATTGATACTGAAAATATCGATATTTAATGACAGGAGTAGAAGTATGGCAGAGAAGAAAGATGATATTGTCTTATCGATACGCGGTATGAGTAAATCTTTCGGACGTAACCGTGTTCTCGACCACATCAACTTAGATGTCAAGCGTGGAACGGTTATGGGACTGATGGGTGAAAATGGCGCCGGTAAGTCAACGATGATGAAGTGCCTCTTCGGCACATATCAGAAGGATGAAGGCAACATCTTCCTCGACGGAAAGGAAGTAAGCTTTTCCGGACCAAAGGATGCCCTTGAAAACGGAATTGCAATGGTACATCAGGAATTGAATCAGTGTCTGGAACGGAATGTAGTAGACAATCTTTTCTTAGGACGTTATCTGCGCAACTCCATGGGTATGGTAGATGAAGGAAGAATGAAAAGAGAAGCTTCAGAGCTTTTCCGTAAGTTAGGCATGACGGTCAACTTAGACCAGCCGATGCGTAAGATGTCTGTATCACAGCGTCAGATGTGTGAGATTGCAAAGGCAATTTCCTACAATGCAAAGGTAATCGTTTTAGACGAGCCGACCTCATCTTTAACGGTTCAGGAAGTTGATAAACTTTTTGAAATGATGCGGATGTTAAGAGAACAGGGCATCTCGTTAATCTATATTTCACATAAGATGGATGAGATCTTCGAAATCTGTGATGAAATATCGGTACTCCGGGATGGTAACCTTGTTATGACAAAGAGCACGTCAGAGACCAATATGAACGAGCTGATCACAGCAATGGTTGGCCGAGTGCTTGAGAACCGGTTCCCACCGGTAGATAATACACCAAAGGATGTAATCTTATCCGTTCAGCATCTGTCCACAAAATATGAACCTCATTTACAGGATATCAGCTTTGATGTAAGAGAGGGCGAGATTTTCGGACTGTATGGTCTGGTAGGTGCAGGACGAACCGAACTGTTAGAGACGATCTTCGGAGTCCGGACGAGAGCCGCAGGACGTGTATATCTGAATGGACAGTTGATGAACTTCTCCTGTGCGAAGGAAGCAATGGATTACGGATTTGCACTGATCACAGAGGAACGTAAAGCGGCATTGCAGGAATAATGTGGACAGGTGCAAATCAGTTGACAAAGCAGATATAGGCAGTTACAATAAGCCTATCAAATCAGTAGGAAAAAGGCGGTTATATGTTAGATCAGTTTTCACGTACCACGCTCCTGTTAGGACAGGAAGCGATTGAAAAGTTAAAAAAGTCACGGGTGGCAGTATTCGGGATCGGCGGAGTAGGCGGATATGTCTGCGAGGCACTGGTCCGCAGCGGAGTTGGAGCATTTGATCTCGTGGATGATGATAAGGTATGTCTGACGAATTTAAACAGACAGATCATTGCAACAAGACAGACAGTAGGAAAATATAAGGCAGATGTGATGAAGGAGCGGATTCTTTCGATCAATCCGAATGCGGATGTCCGTATCCATCAGTGCTTCTTCCTGCCGGAGAATGCGGATGAGTTCCCGTTTGAGGAATATGATTATGTC
This sequence comes from uncultured Lachnospiraceae bacterium, assembly GCA_902782995.1. Classification (GTDB taxonomy): domain Bacteria; phylum Bacillota; class Clostridia; order Lachnospirales; family Lachnospiraceae; genus Roseburia_C. The sequence goes on from CACZPJ010000080.1 coordinate 7,679, forward strand.
GTAGATGCGGTGGATACCGTAACTGCAAAGTTAGAGATCATTATGCGTGCGAAGGCACTTGATATTCCGGTGATCAGTGCAATGGGTGCCGGCAATAAGTTAGATGCGAGCAGATTCCAGGTGGCAGACATCTATAAGACTTCCATGGATCCGCTTGCAAAGGTCATGCGCCGAGAACTGAAAAAGCGTAATATCAAGCACTTAAAGGTCGTCTATTCCGATGAAAAGCCGACCAGACCGAAGGAAGATATGGGAATCAGCTGCAGGACGAACTGTATCTGCCCGCCGGGAGCGGCACATAAGTGTACCGAGCGGCGTGATATACCGGGCAGTACCGCATTTGTTCCGGCGGTCGCAGGGCTGATCATCGCAGGAGAGGTGGTAAAGGATCTTTCCGGTATTGAATAAGCATGGTGAAAAGTTATAATCCTTATGGGTTATAACTTTTTTTGCATAGGAAAATATGTTATACTGAAAGTAACGGGGATCAGAGTGATCCGGGGAAGTGCAAAAGATGACGCTGAGTGTGAAAGCGCACGGAAAGAGGATTAGGTATGAAACAGAAGAAAAAAGCGGCAGGGAAGCCGCAGGAGAGAACGATGGGGCAGGCAGCGATGCTGAAAAAGATCGTAAAGGATACCTACTGTATCGTAGGTGTAGGAGTTGCCTGTCTGGTACTGTTTATCGGAATGAATGTGGCGTTAAATTCCGTAAACAGCAAACAGCTTCAGAATACGATGTATCTCGATCAGTACCGTTTAGGATCGAAGACACTGACTTCCGATGTACGGTCGTATGCGGTCACAGGTAACCAGTCTTATTATGATGCATACATGAAGGAACTGAATGAGGACAAGAACCGTGATATTGCATGGGAGGGTCTGAAGAAAAATGGATTAAAGCAGAATGAAAGGTCGTATCTGCAATGAAGTTTGCCAACCGGGAGCTGTTAGTACCGATCATCAAGGTATCAGAGCAGATGGAAGAACTCGCACAGGGACACTTTGTCAATAAGATCGATCTTGTACCGGATTCCACGGAGGTCGGAAAAATGGTAGAGTCCATTCTGTTTATGAACGATAACTTTACGAAGATGATCTCAGAGATCTCAAGTGTACTCGGCAGTATGGCAGACGGAAACTATCAGGTAAGCTTAAATGAGACCTATGTAGGAGAATTTGTTGAGATCAGGGAATCGATGTATAAGATTATCGACAGTACCAAGTAGGCACTTGGCACGATCCAGGATGCAGCAAAGGAGATTGACGCAGGTTCCGAGCAGTTAGCACAGGCTGCAACAGATCTTGCAGAGGGCTGTACGGTACAGTCCGGTCAGGTGTCTGATGTTTCCGAGATGGTAGACCGTATTGCAAAGAGCATGCAGGAGAAGACAAAAGAGGCACAGGAGACGGCCGCACTTTCAAGACAGGCAGGAAGTGTTCTGATGCAGAGCAATGACAAGATGCAGGACTTAAAGGAAGCGATCGGAGAGATCAGTCGCCGTTCGGAAGAGATCCGTACGATCATCGGTGCAATCGAGGATATTGCAAGCCAGACCAACCTGTTATCGTTAAATGCTTCGATCGAGGCGGCCAGAGCCGGTGAGGCAGGAAAGGGCTTTGCGGTTGTCGCAGAGCAGGTCAAGAATCTTGCGGAGCAGTCCACACAGGCAGCGGGTGAGACGACAAAGCTGATCGAGGATACGGTAGAGGCAGTAGAAAAGGGAATTGCGATTGCAGATGAAGCGGTTGAGAATATGAGCAGGGTGATGCAGGATGCAAAACAGGCAACGGATCAGATGGGTGATATGGCAGTTGCACTTCAGCAGGAAGCAGACAGCATCCAGCGGATTGATGAGAATATTGCAAGAGTAGCAGAGATCGTAGACAGCAACTCAGCAGCATCCCAGGAGACAGCAGCAGTCAGCGAGGAGCAGACTGCACAGGTTCAGACAATGGTACAGATCATGGATCACTTTGAGATATAAGGAGAAAAAATGGAAACTTGGTATTATGAAGTAGTAAGCATTGATGGAGACTATGCGAACTTAAGAAGAACGGATATTGCATCGGATGATTTAAAGCTGGTTGCAAGAGCACTCCTGCCGGCAGAGATCATGGAAGGAAGCCGGTTAAAATACGAATTGATGCAGTATGAGCTGATGTCGTAGAATCAGGATATTAGGGCAGTTTTATCAATAAAATAATAGGAGAACAGAATGCACAGGTCGTGTGGAGCACACGCGGATCTGTGCATTTTTTTGTGCAATAGGAAATTGCGTCCTATTGCATAAAAGCACTGCGTGCTAAGATGCGCACCTCGCGGAGTGGAAGATCATGCGATGCATCCGCTCGGGCGCGAGCGTGTGCGGCAAGCGCACACTTTATTTCATAGGAAAATTCTTTGGAATTCTGCTTGCCTTGTCAGAAATTAGTTGCGGCTAACAAAAGTTTGTGATATAATTTTCCAAAAATTAGTTATGGCTAACCAAAAGGGATGAAAATGAAGGATTAGAAAGGAAAGGCTATGTCAGAGGAAGAGAAAAAATTTTTGGAAATCGTGGATTTGAAAAAGGGTTTTGGAAGTGGAGAAACCCGTCAGGACGTTCTGCGGGGAATGAACTTTTCTGTTGCAAAGGGCGAATTTTGTGTCCTGCTTGGACCATCCGGTTCCGGAAAGTCCACACTGCTTAACATCATTGGGGGAATTGACAATGCAGACTCCGGTTATATTTCGATCAATGGGGATAAGCTGGAAGACATGAATGAGAAGAAGCTGACCTGGTATCGCAGAAAGCATCTTGGATATGTATTCCAGATGTATAATCTGATCGGCAACCTGAATGTCAAGGAGAACATCGAAGTAGGTGCTTATCTGTCGGATCAGCCGCTTGATATTGATGATCTGCTCCATACTTTAGGATTGTATGAGCACCGGTATAAGCTGCCGAACCAGCTTTCCGGTGGACAGCAGCAGAGAGTTTCGATCGGACGTGCGATCGTGAAGAATCCGGATATCCTGTTATGTGATGAACCGACCGGAGCACTGGATTACAATACATCGAAGGAGATCTTAAAGCTGATCGAGGATGTAAACAAAAAGTATGGAAATACGATCATTATGGTAACGCATAACGAAGCGATCCAGAATATGGCAGATCATGTGATCAAGCTTCGTGATGGTGCGGTACGCCATAATAAGGTCAATACAGAAAAAGTATCAGCCGAAGATCTGGAATGGTAAGGGGGAGATCAGCATGAAAAAGAAG
>CACZPJ010000081.1 GCA_902782995.1 uncultured Lachnospiraceae bacterium
CAGCAGGGAATTACTGAAGGTCAGCCGTGACGGTATTTTGTATTTTCGCATCAGCGCAAGAACCTCTGCCGGATCGTGATTGCCAAAGGAAGTGCGTCCGCCACCCCAGAGACAATCTGAGGGAGCACCATAGATCGAGCCTATTTCACACCAGTCATAGAAGTATTCCCGGTGCTTAAAAAAGAGCGGCAGGAATACCTGATACAGTTCATAGAATTCAAATAGTCCGGGAAGGTGATAGTAAGCCTTGGTTTTGTTTGAATGCTCCATCCTGTTTTCCTCTTAGCCTGCCAGAAATATGTTTTCAAATACTTCGGTTACATCCTGACCGGATTCTAAGAAGGAGAAGCTTTCCAGATACAGATAGTAGAGCTTACCGGAGGCTGTCTTAACGATCGCCCAGTGTTCATTATCGGTTGCCGGGAAGCTGACAGGTCCGTCTGCAGGGGTCAGTTCTACGGTATCGGAATTACGGTCAGCCTCAGTGTAAACCGAAACATTCTGTAAGATATTATGTGAATTGAACTGGCTGTCTGTAGCATCATCGTGGATCGTATACCAATCCTGCGGAACAAGTTCTAAGCTGCCGTTATCTGTCAGCTGATAGGTTACGGTAATACTTTTGGATTCCAGGATCGACATTCCCTGATTTGCCGAGATATAGCCGTCACCGTCTGCGGTGCAGGTGGAGGAATCAAAGAGATCATTGATCTGTCCTACATAGCTTAAGTCTCTGCCGTCATACCGGAAAAAGTAGGTGACCAGATCGTCGCTCATTCCCATATCCTGGATCGCAAGTTCAATATAGTCATCGGAAGTATCGAGATCCACCAGATAATAGTACATCATGCTATAGGAGCTGGCTGCACCGGAGGTCAGATAGCAGTTATCGCTTTGCAGCAGATTGGAGTAATCCGTACCATTGATCGTAAGTGTGCAGGTCAGGGTATCGTCATCTTCGTGATAATTGGCGGCATAATAGATTGCATCTACATTCTCATCATTGTTCATGTCAACAGAAAGGGTAGAACCGACAAGTCCGCTTAGGACAAAATTCCCGGTGTACTGATAATCCGATTTTAAACCCTCTAACTTCTGATAAGGGACGGTAAAAAAGTAAGCACCGGAAGCATAAGAACCAAGCACATATACATTCGAAACAAAGGTCAGACCGGAATTGGTAAAGTACCAGTTTCCATCCGTTAAAACATCTTTTTTGAGAATGTCTTCACATTCATCCGGCTCACAGATCAGACCATCGGCATAGGCCGGGATCTGGAGCTGGCTGTTGATGTAATCCAATGAACTGGCAAGGAGTGCATCCTTATCGGAACTGATATCATCTAAGGTAAGCTGTTTGCCGGTATTTACATCGAAGTTCAGACCACTGTAGTTATAATCTCCGTGGGCACCATTCTGGTAATAATAGGAATAGCTGCGAAGGGAAAAAACCTGTTTGTCACAACGGTTTGTTTCATAGGATTCCGATACACAGTATGCGGAAAAAGCATCCGGATCGTTCTGATAGAAATCATCTGCATCCTGCAGGCTGGCTTCTACAGAGTCCTGATAGTTCTTTTCTTCCTGCGCTAAGACGGAATTAATACTGTTTTCTGCGTCTTTATTATCCTGAACCGTAACGTGTGGTTTGCTGTAATCTGCGTATAAAAGATCAGTTTTCTGATCGGCCGATTTGTAAGTAGAAGAATCCTGCTGGAAGCTTACAGACACCGGAGATCCGTTTTCTGCTGTCGAAGATGTATTATCGTATGACTGTGAAGGATCGTCAGACGTCTGGTCAGAAGAATCTGCAGGGATTTCTGTATCCGTCTGGGATGTGTCGTCGCTTGCGGCAGCTTGAGTGGTCTGGCTGCCGGAATCCGGCGTGGTAGTATTTTTCTTGCCAAGGCTGCATCCGGATAAGGTCAGGGATACAGCACATAGTAATGCGATCAGTCGTTTTGCTCTCATAGAATCTCTCCATTCAGTATGTATTGTATTTAAAATAATTTTATTTGTAGTATAAGTTTAAAAATGCCTCGAACTTGTAAAATTGCAACCAACAGATATGAATTTACTAAAATTCATTATAGCACACTATTTTATGATATTTCTTAAGAGGAATGAAGAAAATTATTAAATTTATCCCGATTTTACGGACGATACTTGCAAAAACAGAATATCCGTATATAATGAAGTCAATTAGTAATATTTTTTATTAATAAGGAAACAGGAGGAACAGACATGGAATTTTTTGATAAATTAGGTGAGACACTGATGACCGCAGGACGGGATGTATCCCAGAAGGCGAAGGAGTTATCCGGTGCTGCGAAGCTGAATCTTGAAATCAAGGCAAAAGAGGACTTTGTGCAGAAGCAGTATACAGAGATCGGAAGACAGTATTATGAGGCACATAAGGATGATGCAAGTACTGAGTTTGAGCAGTTTGCATCTATCCGAGAGGCATTAGAGAGTATTGAACAGATGAAGAAGGAGCTGTTAGCGTTAAAGGGGGCAAAGGCATGTCCACAGTGTGGAGCAAAGATGCCGGAGGATGCAGCATTCTGTAGTGAATGCGGAGCCTCCCTCACTCCGGAGGAAGAGCCGGAAGTACCGGATGAGGAAAAGTATGAGGAGTGATCCTTGGTTGACAATTCCCAGAAAACGTGATAGTTTAAAAACTGTGCAGATGTGCATAAATCATCTGTATTGTGGATAAGAATCAGATAGAAACAGAACGCGTGGAAAAAGAGAGTATATCTGGCGGAAGTTTACAGAGAGATCCTAAGCGCACCGGAGAAGATCATGATGAACCGGTGGCAGTTGCTGAGATAGGATGATGGAGGACAGATAGAAGATGGCTTTTGAGCGGCAGTGCCGAATCACTTAGGTGGCTAGGTTCTGACAGGACCGCCTGTTATAGCGGCTTGTATTAGAGGGATACCTTGATACAAAGAGAGGCTTATTTTGTGAGAAATAAGCGAAGAGAAGTGGTAACACGGGTAATACTCGTCTTCTGTAGTGGAAGACGAGTTTTTTTGTGTGATTAGGCATGGCAAAAGATATTGATATGATATGCCAAATTGCACAATAAATTATGCATTTGCTCCGAATTCCGAATCTAAGATTCTCCATAAGTCGCAAATTCGTAATTTATTCTGTAATTTGGCAGGATATACCTATTGAAGATCTTTTGAGAGATTACGCTATCACATAAAATAAGAATGAAAGACCCTTTATATATCATAAGAAAGAGAGGAAACGAAAATGGCAAATAAAGGAAAGTTCTACATGACAACAGCGATCGCATATACCTCCGGTAAGCCACATATCGGTAATACCTATGAGATCGTATTAGCAGATGCAATCGCAAGATACAAGCGTCAGGAGGGATATGACGTATACTTCCAGACCGGAACCGATGAGCATGGACAGAAGATCGAGTTAAAGGCAGAGGAAAAGGGTGTTACACCAAAGGAATACGTCGATGAAGTATCCGGTGAAGTAAAGAAGATCTGGGATCTGATGAATACATCCTATGATAACTTTATCCGTACAACGGATGAAGATCATGAAAAACAGGTACAGAAGATCTTTAAGAAGCTCTATGACAAGGGTGACATCTACAAGGGATCTTACGAAGGCTTATACTGTACACCATGTGAATCCTTCTGGACAGAGTCACAGCTTGTAGACGGAAAGTGCCCGGACTGTGGTCGTGAGGTACAGCCTGCCAAGGAAGAAGCATACTTCTTTAAAATGAGCAAATATGCAGATCGTCTGATCGAGCATATCAATACACATCCGGAGTTCATTCAGCCGGTATCCCGTAAAAATGAGATGATGAACAACTTCCTGCTTCCGGGATTACAGGATCTCTGCGTATCAAGAACCTCCTTTAGCTGGGGAATTCCGGTAGACTTTGATCCGAAGCATGTCGTATATGTATGGCTGGATGCATTAACTAACTACATCACCAAGATCGGATACGATGCAGACGGCAATTCATCGGATTTATTTAAGAAGAACTGGCCGGCAGACTTACATCTGATCGGAAAAGATATTATCCGTTTCCATACGATTTACTGGCCGATCTTCCTTATGGCATTAGATCTGCCACTGCCAAAGCAGGTATTCGGACATCCATGGCTGTTACAGGGTGATGGCAAGATGAGTAAGTCAAAGGGAAATGTACTGTATGCAGATGAACTGGTAGATTTCTTTGGTGTAGATGCAGTCCGTTACTTTGTACTGCATGAGATGCCATTTGAAAATGATGGTGTGATCTCCTGGGAGCTTTTAGTAGAGCGTCTGAATTCTGATCTTGCAAATACCTTAGGAAACTTAGTAAACCGTACCATCTCCATGAGCAACAAGTATTTTGATGGTGTAGTAGAAGATAAGGGCGTAAGCGAAGACGTAGATGCAGACTTAAAGGCAGTAGTAACCGGAACAGTCGCAAAGGTAGAGGCGAAGATGACAGATCTTCGTGTGGCAGATGCCATGACAGAGATCTTTAACCTGTTCAAACGCTGCAACAAATATATTGATGAGACAACCCCTTGGGTATTAGCAAAGGATGAGGCAACCAAGCCAAGACTTGCAACCGTATTATACAATCTGGTAGAAAGCATCAGCATCGGAGCAACCCTGCTTCACAGCTTTATGCCTGAAACAGCAGAGAAGATCCTTGCACAGTTAAATGCAAAAGAAGTTGCATATGATGAGCTGTCTGCTTTTGGACATTATGTAAGTGGAACAAAGGTAACGGATGCACCGGAGATCTTATTTGCAAGACTTGATATAGAAGAAGTTATGAAAAAAGTCAATGAGCTTCATCCACCGGTAGAAGAGGAAGCTCCGGTATCGGATGAACCAGTAATCGATATTGAAGCAAAGCCGGAAATCGAATACGATGATTTTATGAAAATGCAGTTTCAGGTAGGAGAGATCATTAAATGTGAGGAAGTGCCAAAGTCGAAAAAGCTGCTCTGCTCACAGGTAAAGATCGGAAGTCAGGTAAAACAGATCGTATCCGGCATTAAGAAGCATTACACAGCAGAAGAAATGGTTGGTAAAAAGGTTATGGTTCTTGTCAACTTAAAGCCGGCCAAGTTAGCAGGTGTGTTATCCGAAGGAATGCTCTTATGTGCAGAGGATGAGAACGGAGAACTTGCACTGATGACACCGGAGAAGAAGATGCCATCCGGAGCAGAGATCTGCTAATTGAGGAAGTGCTTGGACACGACGGTATACAATCCGGGAATGTTTGATGAAAACATTCCTGTGAATTGCAAGAAGGTAAGGGAAACGTATGATATTTGAAACACATGCCCACTATGATGATGACAGATTTGCAGAAGACAGGGATGCACTCGTTGCATCCCTGCCTTCTCGTAGAATCGGCAGGGTGATCAATGTCGGTTCTTCGATAGAGACGAGTAAGACAAGTCTGCTTTTAGCAGAAAAATATGAACACGTATATGCAGCAGTAGGTGTGCATCCAAGTGACATCGATGGCTTGAATGATGAGACCTATGAATGGCTCCGTTCACAGACGAAGTGGGAGAAAACAGTTGCGATCGGAGAGATCGGGCTGGATTACTACTGGGATAAAGAACCGGAGGTACAGGAGAAGCAGCGGTACTGGTTTATGCGGCAGATGCAGCTTGCAAGGGAAACAAAGCTTCCGGTCATTATCCATTCCAGAGATGCCGCAGAAGATACTATGAAGCTGATGAAGGAGATACACGCAGAGGAGATCCCGGGGGTGATCCACTGCTATTCCTATTCACCGGAGATGGCAGAAGAATTCTTGAAAATGGGATACTACATCGGTGTAGGCGGTGTTGTAACCTTTAAAAATGCCAAAAAGTTAAAGGAAACCGTAAAGCGGATTCCGCTTACGTCGATTCTCTTAGAAACGGACTGCCCATATATGGCACCGGAACCACATCGTGGAACACGGAATGATTCCACAAATATCCCTTATGTAGTAGCTGCGATCGCAGAACTGAAGGGTATCCCGGAACAGGAAGTCATAGATGTTACATGGGAGAATGCAAAGAAGCTGTTTACCGGGGTTCATGCCTAGGGGCAGCATCCGGGCTTAGTTCAACGGTATCCTTCCAGAAGCGGAGAGGAATATTCTGGATTTGTAAGGCAGGATTGCATCTGGCTTCTATGGCGATACTATCGAAAAAGCAGCACCATAGCTTACGGTATTCCAGTTCATTGCTGGAGTACCGTTTTTTCATGTCATCATTGAGAGAGGAAGCATCTGCGATCAGATAGTTGCTGCCGGCACGATGAAGGACGGCAAGCTTGCGGTTCTCATCATAGATCAGAAAGTTCTCCTGTGGCAGACGATCGGTAAAATGCTCTGCAAGGAGCGGGAGAACATAATTCTTCGGGTGGATCGTGGCAAACAGCACGCCGTTTGTCAGTTCCGAAAACCGCAGGAATCCGAGCAGATGATGTGCTTCCATACTCGTTGCCCGGCTCAATTCGAAGATCCGGTGAAGATATGGAAGGTTCAGTGCATCGAGTACCTTTGAGCCATCCGGCATGGAAAAGCCAAGCAGGAGTGCGCGGTAGATACAGTCTGCCTTATCAAGACCGTTTTTGTGTGTATGCAGTTCATTGGCAAGAATCGCCTGGCATAGAGTCAGATAGACTTCATCCCCAAGTCTTCGCCGGATCGTGTCAGCGACCTTCGTGCTTTTTCCGGTGTCAGGAGTAACCTGGATATATTCCTGAAAAAGCTCATAGTCCGTCACATCTCCGGTATGGAGCCGGATATTCTTATGTCCGTATCTGCTTGCCCAGGCATCATAGATACCGGTGAAAATACCATCGATCGAGTTCTCACAGAGAAAAGTATACATAAATCCTCCATTCTGCTTCTGGCTTATCCGGTCAGAAGTGCTTCGCAGGTATTCATAGAAATCCCTGCCTGTGTCAGAATATCATCATCAAACAGAGAAAGCTGTCTGTAACCGGCATTGCGCACCTCTGCCGGGATCTGTGTCTTATCACGCATCAGATTCTGACAGATATAATCCTCATCCATGCGGGTATGATACATCATCTGCCCGGAGCAGGTGATAAAATAGAGTGCACGCTTTAGTACGACCCCGATCTTCTTTAAATCGGAAAAAGTAAGCCGCCCGCTCCGTCTTGCTTTCACGATCCGTCCGGCAGACTTCGCACCGATTCCCGGTACGCGAAGAAGCGTGCGGTAGTCTGCGCGGTTGATCTCAACCGGGAAAAGCTCCAGATGGCGGAGTGCCCAGTCACACTTCGGATCTAAATAGATGTTAAAGTCCGGGCGATCCTCAGAGAGCAGCTCATCCACCTGAAAGTGGTAATACCGTAGCAGCCAGTCAGCCTGATACAGACGGTGTTCCCGAAGAAGAGGCGGGCCACCAGGCAGCATGGGAAGTGTATTGCTCTCGGTGACGTTGACAAAGGCAGAGTAAAAGACACGCTTTAACTGAAAGTTCTGGTAGAGACCTTCTGCAACCTTCATAACCTGATAGTCATTTTCCGGTGTTGCACCGATGATCATCTGGGTGCTCTGTCCGGCAGGAACAAAGTGTGGTGTATTCCGATACAGCATCAGTTCATTCTGATTCTCCGTGATTCCATTCTGGATCAGACGCATAGGCTTTAAGATCGTCTGACGGGTCTTATTCGGAGCAAGTTGTCTGAGACTGTCGGAAGTCGGGAGCTCCAGGTTAATACTCATACGGTCAGCAAGGAATCCGGTCTTCTCAATGAGCAGTGGATCAGCACCGGGAATCGCCTTCACATGGATATATCCGTTAAAATGATGCACGTTACGCAGTTTGTAAAGTGTCTGGTAGATCAGTTCCATCGTATAAGTCGGGCTGACGAGAATACCGGAGCTTAAGAAAAGACCCTCGATATAATTACGGCGATAAAATTCCATAGTCAGCTCACAGACTTCATCGGGTGTAAAGGAAGCACGCGGAATATCATTGTTACAGTTGTTCTGGCAGTAGCTGCAGGAGAAAATACATTCATTCGTAAACAGGATCTTAAGCAGGGATACACAGCGCCCGTCAGCGGAAAAAGTATGGCAGATTCCCGGCGCAATGGAATTCCCCATGCCGATGCCATTCCCCTTTCGGTCAACACCACTGGAAGTGCAGGCAACATCGTACTTTGCAGCATCGGTTAAGATATGAAGTTTTTCCATTAAAGAAAGATTCTCTGTGATATTCATAGTAAACTCCTTCC
>CACZPJ010000082.1 GCA_902782995.1 uncultured Lachnospiraceae bacterium
ATATAATGAGTCCAAGAGGACTCATATTAGGAGTTTCTTCGAAACTCCATCATGTGCAGAAACCGTGCACAGATATATGATATAATGAGCGTAAGCAATGAGCAGTGCCAAAAGTGGATCAGATAAAATTGCCTGCTTGCAGAACATATTTTATCTGGTACACTTTTGATAGTGCGAATGCACGGACAGTTCGGAAATGCATTGCATTTTCGAACCTGCACTGCGAATGACATATAGATGATATAATAAGCGCAATTATTATATACGTGATATCATATACTACAGGAAAGGACCGAATTTTATGAAGAAATTAGAAGAGAAAATCCTTGCAGAAGGCAAGGCAGTCAATGAGAACATTTTAAAAGTAGACAGCTTCGTCAATCATCAGGTTGACCCGGTCTTAATGCAGGAGATCGGTATGGAATTTGCCAAGCACTTCGAAGGTCAGGGCATCACGAAGGTGGTAACGATCGAAAGCTCCGGTATTGCTCCTGCGCTCATGACCGCAGCCGCTTTACACGTTCCGATGATCATCTTAAAAAAACAGCCATCTAAGATCTTAAACCAGAACCTGTATCAGACCGTCGTAACCTCTTATACCAAAGGAACAAGCTATGAACTGACAATGTCCCAGGACTATATGAGTGAGAACGATCACGTACTGATCATTGATGACTTCTTAAGCAATGGCGAGGCTGCAACCGGTGCGATCCGTCTGCTTCGTAAGGCACATGCTACGATCGCCGGTGTCGGTGTTCTGATCGAAAAGACCTTCCAGACCGGACGTGAGAAGTTAGAGGAACAGGGTGTTCCTGTATATGCCTTAGCACGCGTGTCCAAGCTGGCAAAGGATGTGATCGAATTCGTACCGGAGAATGAAAAATAATCCAGTCTTACATAACCAAAAATCCGTCCATACCATTTGCATTTTCTGCAAGTGTGTATAGACGGATTTTTAATTTATCTTATGGTACAAATTACTGCTTCTATCCGCCTACTTTGGCAGATAGATATAATTATAGCGGATCACACCACTCGAAAGTCCATGCTTATCGACTGCTAACAGTGAAAGTACATTATTGCCGACCGGCATCTCAAGTGGGCCGGTATAGACACTGCTGTCTTTATTCGGTGTACTGCCATCCCAGGTATAATAGACCGTACAGTACTGCGGAACACGAACTGTAATCATCTGCGGTGTCGCATAAGAACCGCTCCGTAGTGAAACCGTCGGCTGTAATGGTGCTTCGAATGCAATCTCATAATCGGTATGGACAATCTCACTGTAGATACCGCGGGAATCCTTTGCAACCGCATAGATGGTTGTTTTCCCTTCGGTAAGCGGGATCGGGCTGATATACCTTCTTCCATTTGCGACCGGATCGCTATCCCCATTGACCGTATAATAGATCTCACAGCCGGATGCAGCACTTAATGCTACGTCCATCTCTTCGTGGTATGTTCCCCCCACGGTATCAAACTCCGGCTCTTGCACGATATAATCGGCAAACAAGGACTGTTGTGCTGTATCTGCATAGGTTTCATACAGGTCTGTGATCTTATCGTACTTCTTTTCCGAATCATACAAATCGATCAGCAGCCGGATTGCATCCTTATTCTTCGGATCGATCTGCAGGATCTGTAACGCGTTTCCTTCCGTCAGATCCGGATCCTCCATTTTCTGACCGAGCTTCGCAAGCTCTAACATCACCTTCGTATTCTCCGGTTCTAAGTCTAACGCACGCTTTAAGTATACCTTTGCCTCATCGTAGTCAGAAGACTTCACCAGTTCGCTTCCCTTCTCGTATTGATAGGAAAACGAATTCTGCTGACTTTGTTTTACCACATAAAATGAAACTCCGCCGATTACGAGGACAGCGATGATCACACATGGAAGAATCCATTTCTTTTTGCTTTTTTTCTTTTTATTTTTCGGGTTGTTCTGTGGACCTTTTTCTTTTGTCTGTTTTTTTGTTCCCTGCTGCTTTTTTGTATCCGGTTGTTTCTTCTGATTCTCGTCTTCTAACAGTGACTTTAGCAGATCATCCTCTAAGATATTATAATCCGGTACGATCTGTGCCTCATGTCCACATACCGAACAGTAAATGCAGCCAACCTTAAGTTCAGCACCACAGTTTGTGCACTTCATTTTTCATTCCCCTTATCTACTTCCTCTTATCTGCTGCGTTCCATTGCTTCTACGCAGTTACTCATCAGCATAGCGATGGTCATTGGACCAACACCGCCCGGCACCGGTGTGATCGCGTGACAAAGCGGCTCTACCTCATCAAACTTCACATCCCCGGAAAGCTTATTGTTCTCATCACGATGGATTCCTACATCTATGACGGTTGCACCTTCCTTCACATAGGATGCATCAATAAATTCCTTCTTACCGATTGCAACGATCAGAATATCAGCCGTCTTACAAACTTCACGCAGATCCTTTGTCTTCGAATGTGTGATCGTTACGGTTGCATTCTTACGAAGCATTAACAGTGCCATCGGCTTGCCAACGATATTGCTTCGTCCGACTACGACACAGTTCTTTCCGGCGATTTCAATACCGGAACGCTTTAAGAGCTGGATAATTCCTGCCGGTGTACAGGATACAAAGCCTTCTCTTCCGATCGTAAGTGCACCAACATTCATCGGATGAAAACCGTCTACATCCTTTGCAGGAGAAATCGCACCGATGATCTTATCTTCATTGATATGTGCAGGAACCGGCAACTGTACCAGAATACCGTTTACCTTATCATCTTCGTTCAGCTTCTCGATCAAAGCGATCAGTTCATCCTCGGTTGTCTCTTCCGGAAGCTCATAAGATAAGGATTCGATCCCGATGTATTCACAGGCTCTTTTCTTATTCCGTACATAGACGCTGGATGCCGGATCGTTTCCTACCTGGATCACAGCAAGTGCGCCTGTGATGCCCTGTGCCTTTAATTCTGCTACTTTCTGCTTTAATTCATCCTTGATCTCGGATGAGATTCTCTTTCCATCAATTAATTCTGCCATACTTTCTACCTCTCGTTTATGTACCTTCTTAGAACAGTCCGGTGATCACACCATCCTCATTTACATCAATATTATTTGCTGCCGGAACCTTCGGAAGACCCGGCATGGTCATGATCGAACCGGTAATTGCTACAACAAAGCCTGCTCCTGCGGATGCATATACCTCACGCACATTCATGGTAAAGTTCTCCGGACGACCTAACTTCTTCGCATCATCGGATAAGGAGTACTGTGTCTTTGCCATACAGATTGGGAAGTTACCCATACCAAGCTCTGTGATATGCTTTAATTCCTTCATTGCAGCCGGTGAATAAGTTACTTCCTTTGCACCATAGATCTCGCGGGCGATCGTTTCGATCTTCTCGGTCAATGGCAGCTCACTATCATATAATGGAGCAAATTCGGACTTTTTATGCTCAAGTGTATCTAAGACCTTTTTGGCAAGTGCGATTCCGCCTTCGCCACCCTTTTCCCATACTTCGGATAATGCGAAGTCGCAGTCACGCTCCTTGCAGAAGTTCTCTACAAATGCAATCTCCTGCGGTGTATCGGTAATAAAGGAATTTAAGGTCACAACAACCGGAACCTTGTATTTCTGAAGGTTTTCGATATGTTTTTCGAGGTTTACAATACCCCTTTTCAGTGCTTCCATATTCTCCTCGGAAAGCTCTGCCTTTGGTACGCCACCGTTATACTTTAAGGCACGGATCGTTGCAACAAGTACGACTGCATCCGGCTTTAAGCCTGCCATACGGCACTTAATATCAAAGAACTTCTCAGCTCCTAAGTCTGCACCGAAGCCTGCCTCAGTAATTACATAATCTGCAAGCTTTAAGGCTGTCTTGGTTGCACGCACACTGTTACAGCCATGTGCAATATTCGCAAACGGTCCACCATGAACGATTGCCGGGTTATGCTCTAAGGTCTGGATCAGGTTTGGCTTGATCGCATCCTTTAAAAGTGCTGCCATGGAACCGGTTGCATGAAGATCATCCGCAGTTACCGGATCTCCGTTGAAGTTATAGGCAACGATCATCCGGCCTAAACGCTTCTTAAGATCTTCCATATTATCTGCTAAGCAGAGCACAGCCATGATCTCGGATGCTACCGTGATAATGAAATGATCCTCACGTACCATACCATCCATCTTGCTTCCAAGTCCGATTACGATATTACGAAGTGCACGGTCATTCATATCCATACAACGCTTCCATACAACCTGACGTGGATCGATTCCAAGCTGGTTGCCCTGCTGAATATGATTATCGAGTAATGCTGCAAGCAGGTTATTCGCAGATGTAATTGCGTGGAAGTCTCCGGTAAAGTGCAGGTTCAGATCTTCCATCGGTACAACCTGTGCATATCCACCACCTGCGGCTCCACCCTTGATTCCAAAGCATGGTCCTAAAGACGGCTCACGTAATGCGATCACTGCCTTTTTGTTTAACTTGCCAAATGCTTCACCGAGTCCGACGCTTGTCGTTGTCTTACCTTCTCCTGCCGGAGTCGGGTTGATCGCCGTTACAAGGATCAGCTTTCCATCCTCACGATCCTTGATGTTTTCCCACAACTCGTCAGAAAGCTTTGCCTTGTACTTTCCGTACAGTTCTAATTCATCCTCTGCAATGTCTAACTTGGCTGCTACATTTTTGATTGGCTCCATTACGGCTTCCTGTGCAATTTCAATATCACTTTTCATCTTTTACTCCTCATTTCTGCGCGTTCTTTTGTATCGTATGATCTGCCCTGCTGCGCTTTGGTACAGATCATTTATGTAAGCTTCACCTAGCAGTTTTCATCGATGTAGACTTCTAACTGTTCCGGTGACATTAATACCTGTCTTGGCTTTGTTCCTTCATCCGGACCGACCACTCCTGCCTCTTCAAGCTGATCCATGATCCTTGCTGCCCGGTTAAAACCGATCTTAAAGTATCGCTGTAACATACCGATCGATCCTTTATCCTTATCAATTAAAAGCTTCGCAGCATCTGCGAAATACACATCCCGGTCATCGCCCGGTGCACCGGCAGAATCTGATCCGCCGGAGCTTGTGCTGATACTGCTCATCTTCTCTTCGATCTCATTGTTATAAGTAACTTCTCCATTCTGTTTTTTCACGAAGTCTACCACATCAGCAACTTCCTTGTCTGAGACAAAGGCTCCCTGGACACGAAGCGGCTTCTGCATCCCCTGTGGGTAAAACAGCATATCTCCTTTTCCAAGCAGCTTCTCTGCCCCGTTCATATCAAGGATCGTACGGGAATCCACACCGGATGTCACGGAAAAAGCAATTCGTGACGGCATGTTTGCCTTGATCAGACCGGTGATAACATTGACCGATGGTCGCTGTGTTGCGATGATCAGATGGATTCCTGCCGCTCTTGCAAGCTGTGCCAGACGACAGATCGCATCCTCCACATCCCCCGGTGCGACCATCATAAGATCCGCTAACTCGTCTACAATGATAACGATCTGCGGCATCTTCTTTGGCTTCTCCGGGTCATCAATATCTGCGATACTCTCCACCTTCTGATTGTAGCCCTTGAGGTCACGTACGCCGAATTCGGCAAACTTATTATAACGGTCTGTCATCTCTGATACCGCCCAGTGTAACGCTCCTGCCGCCTTCTTCGGATCTGTGACGACCGGAATAAACAGATGCGGGATACCATTGTATACACTTAATTCCACGACCTTCGGATCGATCATGATAAGCTTCACATCATCCGGATGCGCACGGTAGAGAATACTCATAATGATCGTATTGATACAGACGGATTTACCGGAACCGGTCGCTCCTGCGATCAGCAGATGCGGCATCTTTGCAATATCCGTTACGATAACCTTTCCGCCAATATCCTTACCGGCTGCAAATGCGATCGGTGACGGATGCTTTTTAAATTCTTCCGATTCCACCAGATCACGGAACATAACGGCAACGCTTTCCTTGTTCGGTACCTCAATACCGATTGCCGCCTTGCCAGGAATCGGTGCTTCCATACGGATATCCGCCGCCGCAAGATTCAGCTTAATGTCATCGGAGAGTCCAACGATCTTACTGACCTTTACACCCATTTCCGGCTGGATCTCATATCTGGTAACTGCCGGTCCACAGCTTACATTTGTGATCGTTACATTGACCCCGAATGTCTTTAATGTCTGTTGCAGCTTCGCCGCAGTCGCTCTTAAGTGCGCCTGTGTGTCCCCGGCTGCATTCTTATCCCCCGCCTTTAACAGGGAAACCGGAGGGAAGATATAGGTCTGTTTTGCTTCGCCCTGCATCTGCTCCTGCGCCTGGACAGTCATTGCAACATCTGCAACCTCCTGCTCCACTTCTTCCTTCGAAGAACGGGTAGTGCGATGCTTCTTCGGCTCCGGTTCCGGCTCTGCAACCGGAGTCACATCAGATCCACTTACTTCGACCGATGGAATTTCCTCAACCGCTGGTATTTCTTCGTTTACCGGCATAACATCTTCTGATGACGTATCCGATTCAAAGGATGTTATATGCTCCGGCTCTATTGCCGGCGTTTCCGGCAATTCCACCGTCTCCTGCGGCTGCTCAAACAGCTTATGGAAATCTTCAAAGACATTATCTGCTGCCGGTGCTGCCTCGGCTGATGCAGTCTCACCACTAATCAGACGGATATGCTCCTCCTCCTGTACCTTTGGTGTGACAAGCTCCGGTTCAGGCTTTAATTCACTTAATCCCGCCGGTTCCGCTTCAAGTTTCTTTTTCGATGGCTTCTCTAGCTTTGTATTCATCGCAACGCCGCTTACATGCTTGTCCATACGCCGCTGCTCACGCTCCTGCTCTCTTATATCACGCCGCCTGCTCTGGATCTCTTTGCGTCTTGCGGCATCGTCCCTTGCCGTATCATACAGCTTCTTTCCACCCTTTTGCATGCCGCGGAAGAAAGACCGCTCTGTAATCAGAACCAGTGCAATGATCAATACGATAATATCGATCACATATGTACCAACCACACCGAATGCCGGACACAGCAGACACTCTAACAGCCCGCCGACGATTCCGCCACCGCCTTTTGTCTCCATGCTGCTTTTGAATGCTTCTACTGCATTCTGCGCCTTGTCCGTATCGGACACCATCTGTACAAACAGACAGAGGAATGCAACAAATAGGATTCCGGCGATCAGCTTGATCGTTGCTACACCATTCTCCTTATTCGACATTGCAAACGCTGTTCCGACGAACAGACAGATTGGGAAAACATATGCCGTAAGTCCGAACATTCCGAAAATAAAGGCACTGATCTTCTCTCCGACAAATCCACCAACTCCAAAATTGGCAAGAAATAGGATGATACTGACTGCAAGAACGATCCACAGGATCACCTCATTGTGAAAGGCTGCCTCCTGCTGTCTCTTTTTCTTTGTGGTACGCTTTTTTGCTGTCGTTCTTCTAGTACCCGTTGCCATACAAACCTCCTGATCTGATCCTGCTTATTCCTATGCCAGATAGAAGTATGCGCCAATCGAGAACGCGCCGAGAATCAGACAATATATTGAAAAAATAGTAAATTTCTTTTTACGGACAACCACTAACATCGTCTTAATACAGATATATCCGACGATGCCTGCCACGATCGTTCCGACCAGATAGTTCACTGCCATGCTTCCGGTAACAGCAGAAAAATCAACATCCTTAATCTCTAATACCAGCGCACCTAAAATCGCCGGGATCGACATGATGAAAGAATACTTTACTGCGAACTTTCTGCTATAGCCACTTAACAGACATGCTGTGATCGTGGTTCCGGAACGGGAAATACCCGGCAGTGTCGCAATACCCTGTGTAATACCTACGACAAATGCATTCGTATACGTTACATTCTTCGGGGTCTTACCGCCATCCGGTACACGGTCTGCAATGAAAAGCAGGATCGATGTAATGATCAGACAGATTCCCGGAACAATCAGAATCTGGGATGCCATGGAAACCAGATCCCTTGCCACATATCCGATCACACCGGTCGGTATTGTAGAAACAATGACTAACATGACGAACTTCCGGTAGCTGTTATTTACCACTCTCAGATAAGGCTTTTTTTCCTCATGGGAAAGATTTTTAAAACAGATAGAAATATTGATACAGGCATCACGGATGATGCTGCAGCCCTCGCAGATCATCTTCCAGATATCCTTATAATATACAATAAACACCGCAACCAGCGTTCCTAGGTGAAGCAGCACATCAAAAAACATATCTGCTTCCTCCATATTAAAAAGCTGCTGAAAAATTGCCAGATGACCGGAACTGCTGACTGGCAGGAACTCTGTTAATCCCTGAATCAATCCCATAAATATCGCTTGTAATAATGACATATGTGCCTCCTTATAAATTCAACCATACGAAATATATATTATCATATCTGAAAGCTTTTGTCATTATCACGTTTCACTTCTATCCGTTTTTTGCATATTAAGATTTTCTTAACAGCCTCTTTTCTTCTCAATCATATGATGCAGCCTGCCCAATGCCTTATCAATGCCACCTACTTCCGAGATCAGTCCCTCCTTTACCGCCTGCTCCCCGACTAAGATCGTTCCGAGATCCTTTGTCAGCATCCCGGTATTCATCATCATCTCCTCTAACCGGTCTGTTTTTGCCTTGCTATGGCTTGCAATAAAGGTTAAGATCCGATCCTGCATCTGTTTGAAATAATCATACGTGGAAGGTGCACCGATCACCGTGCCGCTCATACGCACCGGATGGATGACCATTGTACCGGATGGAACGATGAAGGAATAATCGGTTGATACTGCAAGCGGGACTCCGATCGAATGACTTCCGCCAAGCACCAGTGATACCGTCGGCTTATCTAACGATGCGATCATCTCTGCGATCGCAAGTCCGGATTCGACATCACCGCCAACCGTATTAAGCAGGATCAGCACCCCATCTACCTGATCGGAATCTGCGATTTCTGCAAGCTTTGGCAGGACATGCTCATACTTGGTCGTCTTGGTAGAAGAAGAAAGACATTCATGTCCTTCGATCTCACCGATCACAGACAGCAGATGGATACGGTGGCGGTAATGATTTTCCTTTAATGCCAATTGTCCCATCTCACGGATGCTTTCATTTTCCTTCTGTATCTTATCCTCTTCTGCTTCCCGGTTATCTGCCCGGTTGTCCGCACTCTGACTGCTCACATCGTTCTTCCAGTCTGTTCTGTTCTCCTGAATACTCTTTCTTGCCATTTCAATATCCTCTATTGATTTTCTCATTTTCTCTGATCCCCTTTTCTTTTGATATATATAACAAAAAAACAGGCAGTTACCTGCCTGTTTATTATATGTACGACTTTTCAAACTATTCCGGTATCTTTATCCAATCAGATAGTTATAGAGGTTCTCATAACGTCCCTTAGAATTGTTCCAGGAGAAATCATTTGCCATACCACGGTCGATCATCTGGTTCCACTGCTTCTTCTTATCAAAGAAAATGTGCTTCGAATAATTGATCGTATTGAGCATCTCTTCTCCATTATAGTTCGTAAAGGAGAAGCCGTCTCCGGTATTCTCATATTCGTTGTATGCCTGAACGGTATCCTTTAATCCACCCGTCTCACGTACGATCGGAACAGTTCCGTAGCGGAAAGAGATCAACTGTGTCAGACCGCACGGTTCAAACCGTGACGGCATTAAGAATGCATCTGCAGCCGCATACAGCTTATGTGCAAGATCATCCGAATAGCAGATGTTTGCAGATACGCGGTCACCATACTTCCATGCATAGTAACGGAATGCATTCTCATAGTTCGGATCACCGGTTCCGATCACAACGAACTGTGTATAATCATCCCCAATACGTTCAATGACATAATTGATCAGATCTAGTCCCTTCTGGTCGGTCAGTCTTGAGATCAGACCGATCATGTACTTCTTCTTATCTACTGCAAGTCCAAGCTCCTCCTGAAGCTTCACCTTGTTCTGCCACTTCTTCTTGCGGAAGGTCTCTGCATTGTAATTGACATAGATCTTCTGATCCGTATCCGGATTGTAAACGTTATAATCAATTCCGTTTACAATACCCTGCATGTCAAAATGTCTTGCTGACATCAGACCATTTAAGCCTTCACCGTAATACTCGGTCTGGATCTCATTCGCATAGGTATCGCTTACTGTTGTGATGTAGTCTGCATATACCAGACCACCCTTTAACATATTCGCATCCTTCTTATACTCCAGCTTATCCGGTGTAAATAACTCTGCCGGAAGTCCGGAAAGTCCCTGTACGGTCTTCACATCCCAGATTCCCTGGAACTTCAGGTTGTGGATTGTCATGATCGACTTCATACCCCAGAAGAACATATCTCCCTGGAATTCATTCTTCAGATATACCGGGATAAATCCTGTCTCCCAGTCATGGCAGTGAATAATATCCGGCTGGAAACCGATCAGTGGCAGCATGGATAATACCGCCTTATCAAAGAAGATAAACTTCTCAATGTCATAGCGGATGTTTCCGTATGGAAGGAAACATTCGAAGTATTCTCTGTTATCAATGAAGTAATAAGTAATGCCGTCCATCTCATACTGTAAGACACCGACATACTTGTTCTGTACATAGCTTCCGGTGCTCATATAAAAATGTGTGACATACTTGAATTCATTCCGGTACTTCTCCGGAATACAGGTGTAATTCGGAAGAACCACACGCACATCCCAGTATCTTTTATCGAATTCCTTTGGCAGTGCCCCGCATACGTCCGCAAGACCACCTGTTTTGATAAATGGAACACATTCTGAAGCTGCAAAAAGTATTTTTTTCATAAAGTAACGATACCTCCCTGTTATTTCTGCACCCCTGCAGAATAATCACTACTATCTGTTAAATACACTCCAATGCCTGACTTAAATCGGCAATAATATCATCTGCATTCTCGATTCCAACACTCAGCCGGATCAGATCCGGTGCAATTCCAGCCTCTAAGAGCTGTTCATCGGTCATCTGACGGTGGGTATGGCTTGCCGGATGAAGGACACAGGTTCTTGCATCTGCTACATGTGTAACGATTGCTGCAAGCTTTAGGTGATCCATGAAGGAAATAGAAACTTCCCGTCCACCCTTTAATCCGAATGCCATTACACCACAGGTTCCATTCGGCATATATTTCTCGGCAAGTGCATGATATGGATTACTCTCTAACCCCGGATATTTCACCCATGCAACCTTCTCATGCTGTTCTAAGAACTTCGCTACCTTTAGTGCATTCTCACAATGTCTCGGTACACGTAAATGTAACGTCTCTAATCCGACATTTAAAAGGAATGCGTTCATCGGAGAAGGAATCGATCCAAGATCCCGCATCAACTGCGCGGTTGCTTTTTCTATGTATGCAAGCTTGCCAAACTTCTGTATATAGATGATTCCATGGTAGGATTCATCCGGTCTGGTCAATCCTGCGAACTTATCGCCATATGCTTCCCAGTCAAAATTACCACTGTCAACGATACAGCCGCCCACACTCATCGCATGGCCATCCATATACTTTGTTGTCGAATGGGTAACAATATCCGCACCCCACTCAAACGGACGGCAGTTGATCGGTGTTGCAAATGTATTATCGACGATCAGCGGTACGCCATGTGCATGTGCGATCGTCGCCATCTTCTCAATATCTAATACCACACACGATGGATTGGCGATCGTCTCTCCAAACATCGCCTTCGTGTTCGGACGGAAGGCTGCGTTTATCTCCTCTTCGGAAGCATCCGGATCGATAAAGGTACAATCAATCCCCTGCTTCTTTAATGTCGTACCGAGCAGATTAAAGGTTCCGCCATAGATGGAATTCGATGCCACAACATGATCACCGGTTTCGCAGATATTAAATACCGCAAAATAGTTGGCTGCCTGTCCGGAAGAAGTAAGCATTGCTGCAACTCCACCCTCTAAGTCTGCGATCTTTGCTGCAACTGCATCATTGGTCGGATTCTGTAATCTGGTATAAAAATATCCGGCTTCCTCTAAATCAAACAGACGTCCCATCTGATCACTGGTATCATACTTAAACGTTGTACTCTGATAAATCGGGAGCACGCGCGGTTCGCCGTTTTTCGGATGCCAGCCGGACTGGATACACTTCGTTTCTATCTGGTAATTTTCCTGATTATTGTCGCTCATACGCTTCTCCTTCCCCACCCTTACATGATGTCTGATCCGTTCTTAAGCATCCCAGTTATGGTATACTTCCTGAACATCGTCATCATCATCTAAAAGATCAAGGATTCTCTGGATATTCGTAAGATCGGCTTCCTCTGTTAATTCTACATAATTCTGTGGCAGCATGGTAACTTCTGCGCTTGCCATGGTAATGCTTGCCTTCTCTAATGCTTCCCGTACTTCACCGAAAGCATCCGGATCTGTGATCACTTCAAAGCTGTCCTCTTCCTCGGAAAAGTCCTCTGCGCCGGCATCTAATGCTAACATCATAAGATCATCTGCATCCATATCGCAGTCTTCCTTTGCGATAATGATCTGACCCTTTTCATCAAACATATAGGATACACAACCCTGTGTTCCGATGCTTCCCTGTCCCTTTGTAAATGCATTACGGACATTGGCTGCGGTACGGTTTCTGTTATCGGTTAATGTCTTAACGATGATGGCTGTTCCGGATGGGCCATAACCTTCGTAAACGGCTGTTTCGTAGTTTACAGAGCCTGCATCACCGGCTGCCTTTTTGATTCCACGCTCGATGGTATCGTTTGGCATGTTATTTGCTTTTGCTTTTGCAATTACATCTCTTAATCTGCTGTTATTTGCAGGATCGGAGCCGCCTTCTTTTACAGCAACTGCGATTTCCCTTCCAATCATGGTAAATACTTTTCCTTTTGCCGCATCGTTCTTCTCTTTCTTATGCTTAATATTGGCAAATTTGGAATGTCCTGACATAACTATATCCTCTTTTCTATTGGTATTTTACATTTTTATTCTATCATCTTTTCGGCTGTCTGACAAGAAGTATCCTTATCAGAATCTGTTCCGGCAGCCTGCTTCACCACATGCACGGTCTTTATGATCTTATCCTCGACTTCCTTTACTTCGAATAACCAGCCCTCATAGCTGACCTCGAAGACCTCATGATCTCCCGGTATCTTATCGATCAGGGAAATCAGAAATCCGTTTAAGGTATCATAATCCTCGGTATTCATCGGAATGTCGAGTGCTTCTGCCACTTCCTCAAGCGGTGCCATGCCGTTCATCCGGTAGGAACCGTCAGCCTGCTTTTCGATGAAATGCTTCTCTTCATCATGTTCGTCGAAAATATTTCCGACGATCTCCTCTAAAATATCTTCCATTGCCACAAGTCCTGCCGTCTGTCCATACTCATCCACGACAATGACCATATGGCTTTTTTCCTTCTGCATCTCCTGAAACAGGACATTGATCTTACGTGTCTCCGGAATAAAATCCACCTCACGGATCAGACCGTCAATATCCTTGATCGGAAGCTGCATCACTTCCTGCTTCTGGCTGTTTAACAGTGCTTCTTTGATATGTAATACACCAATGATATTATCAATATCATCGATATATACCGGGAATCTGGAAAATCGGTTCTCAACGATAAAAGAAAGGGCATCTAAAAAGGTGTCATTTCCATCGAGTGCAACAATGTTCTTCCGGTGTGTCATAATATCCTTTGCTTCCTTTTCATCAAATTCAAAGATATTATGTATCATCTCTGCTTCACTCTCTAAAAGCACACCCTGTTCATGTCCTTCATTGACCATAGATATGATCTCTTCTTCTGTGACATCTTCCGTGTTCACAAAAGGAATCTTTTCCAAAATTCGTTTGAATACGCTTTTCTTTTCTGTCTTTTCTATATTCGGACTCCCGCCGTCATCCATATGCATTTTCTCCTTTTTGTATACAACTTGTTTTCGCAATAATATAGCATTTTCGAAATCATTCGTCAAGTTATGTACATAATTCAAGACTGATTTCTAATGCTTTATCCACCTTGGTAAGTATCTCTGTATCTAAATGACATACCTTATCCTTAAGTCTCGTCTTATCGATCGTGCGTAGCTGCTCTAAGAGGATGACAGAATCCTTGACCATCGCATATCTTCTGCTGTCAAGCTCTACATGGGTCGGCAGCTTCGCCTTGTTCATCTGTGAAGTGATCGCAGCACAGATCACGGTCGGACTATGTCTGTTTCCTACATCGTTTTGTATGATCAGTACCGGTCTTACGCCGCCCTGTTCCGAGCCGACGACCGGTCTTAAATCTGCATAGTATACATCTCCACGTCTGATTATCATATTTCTCACTCCATTTATTCTGGTTATACCTTAAGTATTTCCATTTTCAGCGAGTGTATACGATATTTTTATTCTCCAAAGTAGTCTCTTGCAAAAACACGTTTTCCGTTTTCAAAATAGACACGCGGGATACGTCTTCCAAGATCACAGGCAAATTCATAGTTGAATCTTCCGGAAAGCTCTCCGAGTTCTTCTAATGTGATCTGTTTCTCCCCATCTTTTCCGACCAGTGTAACCTCGGTGCCGGTATGCACATCGGCAATATCCGTTACGTCTACCATGAACTGATCCATACAGACACGTCCAAGGATCGGTGCCTTTTGTCCATGGATCAGTACATATCCCTTATTCGAAAGCCCTCTCGGGTATCCGTCACCATAGCCGACCGGGATCGTTGCAACGGTCATTTCCTTTTTTACCACATACGTTCCGCCATAGCTGATCTCACGTCCCGGTGAAAGCTGCTTAACAAATGCGACCTGACTCTTTAACTCTAACAGCGGATGCAGGCAGATCCGTTCCTTATGTACCTCATCGGACGGCCATAAGCCATACAGGGTAATTCCGGCGCGTACCGCATCCATATTGTATTCCGGCAGATCCACGATTCCCGCACTGTTCGAACAGTGATGCAGTAAAAATGTGACGTTTTTCTTCTCACACAGCTTAATCATCTTACAAAACAGTTCATACTGATGTCTTGCAGCAGTCTTATCTGTCTCGTCTGCGCGTGCAAAGTGGGTAAATATCCCCTCCATTACTATATTCGGAAGTGCTGCAATCCGTGCTATTTCTTCTGCGGATTCTTCATTTACCTGATAGCCGATCCGGCTCATTCCGGTGTCTGTCTTGATGTGCACGTAGCAGGTTTTTTTCTGCTTTACTGCTTCATCGGATAACTGCTTTGCCATCTCATAGGAAATCACCGTTGGACGGATCCCGTTTGCAACGATCGTGGCATACTGCTCCGGGAAGGTATATCCTAAGATCAGAACCGGCTTTTTCACCTCATGGCGGCGCAGGATCATCGCTTCTTCCACCGTTGCCACGCAAAAGCCAAACAGATAATCGAGAGCTTCTATCTTATGTGCGATCTCTACTGCACCATGACCGTAGCCATCCGTTTTGATCACGGCAAACATCTTTGTTCCTTCTTTTAAAAGCTGATGCATAGCGTCCATATTGTAACTTGCTGCATCCAGATCTATATTCGCATGTACCCTGCTGTATTTCTTTTCCTCACACATATCCTGTGTCCTTCTTTCCTTTATCTTTGATCTAATACCTTTCCGACTGCCTCGATGATATCGGAAGCCATCACGGCATGACTGCCAAGTTCCCCTGCGGCATGATCTCCTGCTGCGCCATGCAGACAGACCGCAGACGGTGCTGCCAGATCCGGTTGTACGCCCTGTGCGATCATCCCACCGATGATACCGGAAAGGACATCCCCGCTTCCTCCGGTTGCCATACCGTCATTTCCGGTTACATTCAGGTAGGAACATCCATACGGAATGGCTGTCACGGTTCTTGCATCCTTTAACACACAGATCACATGATACGTTCTGGCAAACTCTTCGGCAGCCGGCAGGATATTCGCCTTCAGATAAGCGATACTGTCTCCGGTCAGCCTTGCCATCTCACCCATATGCGGGGTAAGCACCAGTTCGGTGTGCGGTCTTAATAAGATCTGTGTATCCTCAGCAATGATATTAAGCGCATCTGCATCCACCACCACCGGAACCGCCGCATCCTCTAGCGTATGCCTTACCAGTATCTGTGCTGCCTCACCCGTTCCAAGTCCCGGTCCGATCACGACCACATCTGCCCATGCCAGTGCCTCAGTAAGCTGCGCCACATCCGGTCGATTTCCGGTATAGGTTGACAGAACCGCTTCCGGTATCCTGCTCTGTAAAATCGTCCGGTTTTCTTCTGCCGTATAGATCCGCACAAGACCGCACCCACTCCGGTACGCCGCCTTTGCCGCAAAATATGCTGCACCTGCCATATTCATGCTTCCTGCGATCAAGAGCACCTTTCCAAACGTTCCCTTATTCCCGTCTGATCTGCGGACCATCTGCTTTCTCACATCATCCATATGAAGCACACCAACCTGTGGCTTTTTTCCTAACCAACTGTTCTCATCAATGCCGATGTCAGAGACAATGACCTTTCCTGCATATGCACACCCCGGATAAAACAACAGTCCAAGCTTTGGATATGCAAAGGTTACGGTCAGATCTGCCCGGATAGCGATCCCCATGACACTGCCGTTGTCGGTTGAAATACCGGATGGAATATCGACCGCAAGCTTTGTTTCCGGTCTGCCGTTGATCTGATCGATCAGATCGGCATAGCTTCCGCTTATATTCCGCGATAAACCGATTCCGAAGATGGCATCGATAATCAGGGTATAGGTCTGGCAGGCAAATTCCACCGGACTGATCACCGGGATCTGATACTTTTTACAGATCTCATACTGCACCTTTGCATCCGGTGTGAACTTCTTCTCATCTCCGGCTAAGAGGATCGCTGTCTTATGTCCCTGCAGATGCAGCAGCCTTGCGATTGCAAGTCCGTCACCGCCGTTATTGCCTGAGCCGCACACCACTAAGATCCGTCCGGTATCTAACTGTTCCTGTCCGATCGCTTCTACAACCCGAAGTGCCGCCCGTTCCATCAGTACCAGCGATGGGATTCCATAATAGGAACTGGTATTGCTGTCACAGCTTTTCATTTCTTTCGCGCTTACTGCCCATTCCATCGTCCGTCACATCCTTTTCTCTTCCCAATGGCTATTTTATACAAAATGCAGACGCACTGCCATAATGGCAACGCGTCTGCTTCTTCTTATTCTTTCTGCTGTGCATTCTCTTTCGTATCGTCTGTTTTCTCTTCCTGTTTGTCGCTTTGCTTTTTTCCCTGCTTCTTTTCTAACTTCTCATCGACATCTTCCTGCACAAGATCAAACAGATTGATCACCGATGGGCCGAAAATATCATGCATATAAGAATAGATCTGACGGTTGTTAATCTCGCGGTTCTGCTTCTTGATGATATTCTTCTTCAGATCCCGGCGCACCTGACTGATCCATTCCGCAATCTCGTCTGCTTCCTTCATGTTGCTGCGCAGCTTATCATAGCAAAAATCCATTGTTGCGATCATCAGCGTCTCGTTCTTGTCGCGGATCAGCTTCGGCAGTTCTAATAATTCATCCTCTGCCTCTTCGATCTTCGCATTGACATCGTCGATCAGACGCTTATCCTCTTCTAGCTTCTTTGACTCGATCGCACCGGAATTCTCTTCATGGGTACCCGCCATATTGACTACGATATTATCCATCAGCTTGTTTTTCAGCTTCTTTAAATCCTTCAGATCATTGTTCAACTGTCCCTGCCGTTCGATCAGACGATTCAGTTCCGATTCGATGGCAAGAACATTCTCCGGCTTGCCGCTTAACGCAAAAAGTCTGTGCCACTTCTGATCGAAAACAAGAATTGGAACTTTTTTATCTTTTAACGCATTTTCAAAATCTTTCTCTTCCATACGCAAACTCCGAATGCATGCTATTTTTTCTCATTTCTGCTTTTTACAATATTATAGGAAAGCTGCATCAGTGTATCGGACAGGTGCACATTCTCTACGACGACATCGTCATCAATTTCTAAATCCACATGTGCAAAATTCCAGATTGCGTGAACCCCATATCCTACGAGCTGTTTTGCGATCGCACCAGCCTTTTCCTTCGGCATCGTAAGTGCCGCAATATCAACCTTGTGTGTTGCGATAAAATCTTCCATCTCATCGACTAACATGATCGGTATCCCACGGATTGTCCTGCCACAGATATCCGGATTCACATCAAACAATGCGATCGTCACAAATCCAAGCCGTTCGAACTTCACATAATTCGCGATCGCCTGACCGAGATTACCGGCTCCGA
This sequence comes from uncultured Lachnospiraceae bacterium, assembly GCA_902782995.1. GTDB lineage: Bacteria > Bacillota > Clostridia > Lachnospirales > Lachnospiraceae > Roseburia_C. The sequence goes on from CACZPJ010000082.1 coordinate 18,270, forward strand.
TAATAATGATATTATGCTGCTCGCTTAACCCCATGATCTTACCGATCTCTTCATACAGAAACTTGACATTATAGCCATATCCCTGCTGACCAAAGCCTCCGAAATTGTTCAGATCCTGTCTGATCTGGGATGCTGTGACATTCATCCGGGTGCTTAACTCATTCGATGAAATACGTTCCACGCCTTCATCAATCAGCTCTCCTAAATATCTATAATATCTTGGCATTCTGCGAATGACAGCCTGCGATATTTCCTTACTCACTATACCCATCCTCCTAAAGCACTACACTAGAGATAATTATAAGTATTTCAGCAGGATCTGTCAATGTGTGAAAAATTTAACTATCTTTTATTCCTGATGTAAAGAAAGCTCTTCCCATTCCTCATATAACGCCTCTAACCGCTCATTTGCGGCAGACATTTTTTCATGGATCTCATTTAATTTTGCGGAATTAACTGCGACCTCCGGCTTTGCACATTCCTGCTCTAATGCTTCGATCAGGGTCTCTTTTTCGGCAATCTCTTCCTCTACCTTTTTGATCGCATTTTCAATCTTACGTGCAGCCGCCTGCTTTTTCTTCATTTCTTCCCAGCTAAGCTTCTGCTCGTTTGAAGAAGCTGCTGCCTTTTTCTCATCTGCCTCTGCCGGCTTTAAGTAAGCAGCCTGCATCTCTTCTCTTTTTTCCAGATAGTAATCGTAATTGCCGATGTAGTTGACAATCTGTCTGCTGGTCAGTTCTAAAATACGCGTTGCGGTACGGTTGATAAAATAACGGTCATGGGAAACGTATAAGACCGTTCCCGTATATGCATTTAATGCCGACTCAAGGATCTCCTTTGAGGTGATATCCAAATGGTTTGTCGGCTCGTCTAAGATCAAAAAGTTCGCATTCGAAAGCATCAGCTTCGCAAGGGATACACGGCCACGCTCTCCACCACTTAAGTCACTGATCCGCTTAAAGACATCGTCATTCGTAAACAAAAAGGCTGCAAGTACATTACGGATCCTGGTCTGGTTCAGATCCGGGTATGCATCCGAGATCTCTTCAAAAAGTGTCTTGTCCGGATGCAGATTCTGGTGTTCCTGATCGTAGTAGCCGATATGGACATTCGAGCCAAGATGGATCACGCCACAGTCCGGTTCTACCAGTTCATTGATGATCTTTAGGATCGTCGTCTTACCTGTTCCGTTGTTTCCGATCAGTGCCACGCGCTCGCCACGCTTGATCTCGAAACCGATCGACTCAAACAGCGTCTGTTCATAGGATTTTTTCAGATCCTTAACGGTTAACACATCGTTGCCGCTTGTAATATCCGGCTCTAAAGTAAGATGGATGTCGGTATTTTCTTCGATCGGCTTTTCGATCCGTTCTACCTTATCGAGTGCCTTTTCGCGGCTTTCTGCCCGCTTGATGGACTTTTCCCGGTTAAAGGACTTTAACTTTGCAATGACCTCTTCCTGATGTCTGATCTCACGCTGCTGGTTATAATACTGCTTTAACAGTGCATCCCGCATCTGCTCCTTTTTTTTCGCATAGGCAGTATAATTGCCCTCGTAAACCGTTGCCGTATGGCGGGAGATCTCTACGACCTTCGTCACCACGCGATCTAGGAAATAACGGTCATGCGCTACGATGATCACTGCTCCCTTGTAGTTTAGCAGGTAGTTCTCTAACCAACTGATTGATTCCATGTCTAAGTGGTTCGTTGGCTCATCTAACATGATGATATCCGGCTTGGTCACAAGCAGCTTGCCGAGTGCCACTCTTGTCTTTTGTCCACCGGATAACTCATTCATCCGCTTGGTGAAATCTTCTTCCGTAAATCCAAGACCCTTTAACACGCCGGTGATCTCACTGCGGAACGTAAAGCCGCCCTGTAAGTCAAACTCATGGCTGAACTGGTTATAGCTGTTCAGTAGTTCTTCCATGGCACTTTCCGATTGTGAGGAAGTATTCGCCATCGCATCTTCCATCTTCCGCAGTCTTGTTTCCATTTCGATCAGTTTTTCACAGGATGCTAAGACCTCATCATAGATCGTATTGGCACTGTCGATATCCTGATACTGCGCCAGATAACCGATACTCTTATTCTTAGCAAGCGTCACTTCGCCTTCATCTGCCGGAAGCTCTCCCATAATAATCTTCAATAACGTAGACTTGCCGGCACCATTGATGCCGACAATCGCTACTTTCTCATGATCCTCTACGTGAAAGGACACATGCTTTACTATTTCGTCTGTCCCGAAAGACTTACTGATATTCTGACAGGCTAAAATCATATTTTACTCCATTCCATTCATCCGTATGGTCAATTATAAGCTCTGCTCTAATGTCTCACGGATTGCTTTGATAAAGTTCTCACTGTTTAATACGGTCGGAGACGGATTCGTTGTGATCAGTGCTAAATCCTTTGTCATCTTGCCATCTTCAATCGTCTTAACACAGGCTGCCTCTAACTTGTCTGCAAAGTCACAAAGTGCCTGATTGTTATCTAACTCACCACGTTTTCTGAGTGCTCCGGTCCATGCAAAGATCGTTGCAACAGAGTTTGTGGATGTCTCCTCGCCCTTTAAGTGCTTGTAGTAATGACGCTGAACCGTTCCGTGTGCTGCTTCATACTCATAATATCCGTGTGGAGATACCAATACGGAGGTCATCATTGCAAGAGAACCGAAGGCAGAAGATACCATATCACTCATGACATCTCCGTCGTAGTTCTTACATGCCCAGATAAATCCACCCTCTGCTTTCATAACACGGGCAACTGCATCATCGATCAGTGTATAGAAGTATGTAATACCGGCAGCCTTGAACTTCTCTTCGAATTCTTTCTCATAGATCTCCTGGAAAATATCCTTAAAGGTATGGTCATACTTTTTGGAGATCGTATCCTTCGTCGCAAACCACAGATCCTGATTCGTATCTAATGCATAGGTAAAACAGCTTCTTGCAAAGCTCTCGATGGAATCACAGAGGTTGTGCTGTCCCTGGATCACACCTGCACCGGTAAAGTTGTGGATCAGTTCTCTGGTCTCTGTTCCATCCTCAGCGGTATAGACAAGCTCGCACTTACCCGGTCCCGGAATCTTCATCTCGGATGCCTTGTATACATCACCATAAGCATGTCTTGCGATCGTAATCGGCTTCTTCCAGTTTTTTACACATGGCTCGATGCCCTTTACAATGATCGGAGCACGGAATACGGTTCCATCTAACATCGCACGGATGGTTCCGTTTGGACTCTTCCACATCTCTTTTAAGTTGTACTCTGTCATTCTGGCAGCATTCGGAGTGATTGTTGCGCACTTAACCGCAACACCATACTTCTTCGTTGCTTCTGCGGAGTCAACCGTTACCTGATCGTTGGTCTCGTTTCTATGCTCCAGACCAAGGTCATAGTACTCGGTATTCAGATCGATAAAAGGCGTTAACAGCTCGTCCTTGATCATCTGCCATAAGATACGCGTCATTTCGTCTCCATCCATCTCAACTAGTGGTGTGCTCATTTTAATCTTGTCCATTTTCTGTCCTCCATTTAATTTTCTAATAAATTATCCCATCCAAACTTGTCCATGTTGGATATGGTATTTAACATATGACTCGTAGCAAGCCGTTCTGCCTCTAAGGCATCATGCTTTTTCAATGCGTCCACGATCAGCCTGTGCTCTTCGTTTGACTTTTCCACACGATCCGGCATGGATAATGTAATCTTCCGTACCCGTTCTACATAATGATGGAACGCGGAAAGCTCATGTTTTAACATCTTGCTGTTGCATGCTTCATATAAAATTTCATGAAACTTATTATCCAGCTCTAATACCTGTGTGTAGTTCTTCTTTTCCGCATGAAAATCTACCAGAAAAATATTCTCCTCTAACTCCGTGATCTGTTCTGCCGTGATATGATCCGCAGACCATTTTGCACAAAGTCCCTCTAATCTGGCACGTATCTCATAAATATCCTTGATATCCTGCTTCGAAATCCCGACTACGGATGCCCCTTTGTTCGGAATGATCGTAACCAGTCCTTCTAATTCTAGCTGTCTTAATGCCTCACGTACCGGTGTACGGCTTACGCCAAGCTCATCACCGATCGTCTTTTCTTTTAAGGTCTCATCTGTCTTGTACTTTCCGGCAAGGATATCTTCTCTTATCTTGTGAAAAACTCTTCCGCTTAAGGAATAATTATCTTCGCTCAAAGTGAAGCCTCCTTATCTTATAATACAATCTCTAACTGCTGGCAGCAGCGTGTGATCTCTACCACAAGCTCGTTATCCGTTAAAACGGTAACACGGCCTTCATCGTACTGCTTATCCACCCATGCTTTCACCATCTTAACAAGTTCTGAGTTTTTGTCAACCCATCTGTCCTTTGGCAGATGATAATAGGTATTGATCCAGTGTGCAATTCCTGCCAGACCGGAAGTGTTTGATACAGCTACCAGGGGTGGACGGTTTAAAAACTTGCCTGTATCAAATATATTATAAATCTCTTCATTTTTCAATAATCCATCTGCATGAATTCCTGCTCTTGTCACATTGAAGTTCTTGCCGACAAACGGAGTCTGCGGCGGCTGTGTATAGCCAAGCTCCTTTTCGTAATACTCTGCAAGCTCCGTGATCACGGTGGTATCCATGCCGTCTAACGTTCCCTTAAGCTGTGCATACTCAAAGACCATTGCCTCAAGCGGTGTGTTACCGGTACGCTCACCGATACCAAACAGAGAACAGTTGACACCACTTGCACCATAGAGCCATGCAGTCGTCGAGTTATTAACTGCCTTATAAAAATCATTGTGTCCGTGCCACTCGATCAGTTCGGATGGAACACCTGCATGTGTGGTAAGACCATAGATAATACCCGGTACGCTTCGTGGGATTACGGCTCCCGGAAAGTTTACACCATAGCCCATGGTATCGCAGGCACGGATCTTGATCGGGATCTTATACTCATCCATCAGCTTCATTAACTCTACACAGAACGGAATAACAAATCCATAGATATCGGATCTTGTAATATCTTCTAAGTGGCATCTTGGGCTGATACCTGTCTCTAAGCACTCGCGGATCACGCTCAGATACAGATTCATAACTTCCTTACGTGTCATCTTCATCTTGTAGAAAATATGGTAATCAGAGCAGCTTACTAAGATACCGGTCTCACGCAGTCCTATATCCTTTACCAACTGGAAGTCCTGTTTGCTTGCACGGATCCAGCTCGTTACCTCTGGGAACTTATAGCCACGTTCCATACACTTGTAAACTGCATCCCGATCCTTCTTGCTGTATAAGAAGAACTCACTCTGACGAATCTTACCCTTCGGGCCGCCAAGCTTGTGCAGATAATCGTAGATCGTTACGATCTGTTCGGTTGTATAAGGTGCTCTTGACTGCTGTCCGTCACGGAAGGTCGTATCGGTAATCCAGATATTCTCCGGCATGTTATGAGGTACAATTCGGTCATTAAATGCAATCTTCGGGATTTCCTCATATGGAAAAAGATTACGGAAAACATTCGGTTCTTTTACATCGGCAAGCTGGTAAAAATGCTCTTCAAGCTGTAACAGATTTGTCTTGCCATTCATAACAACTTCTCTCATCACTAAATCCTCCTATACGAACCTCATCCGTCCTACGCATCTACGATGAACTTAGAGTATTCATGTACTTTTGGATAATTGTATACAATAATGCAAGTTGTTGTCAAGTCAATTCAGAATTTTTTTCAATTTTGTCACACTTCATTTTTTTTCCCATAGTATGAAGTGTAAGAAAATTCTGGAGGAATTTCAAATGAGTGATTTAGCAGCTACAAATTGTGGATGTAACGAAGGAAACAACGGATGCAGTTCCATTCTCTGGATCATCATCCTGTTATGCTGCTGCGGCAACAACGGATGCGGCAATAACGGCTGTTTCGGTGACAACAACTGTATCTGGATCATCCTCTTACTGCTCTGCTGTGGTGGATGTGGCGGAAATGACAACGGATGTGGCTTCGGCTGCTGATTGGCACACACCGCAAAAAGAATTGCCGCTTCGGCGGCAATTCTTTTTTATTGGGCTGTTTATTCCTGCATTCTTCTTTTTCCGCTGCGTCGTCTGTCTTTTTCTGCTTCTGTTTTCCGTTTTCTCTCCTGCTCCTTCTTTTTGCGGATGCATTCTTCATCTATCTCATAGACCTGACTGCCATCAATAATTAATCTTCCCATAAAATGACCATGCCTTTCTTATTTGCAGTGTAAAACTTATTCTGTTTGCGTTCAAACTTTCAATTACATAATAATTACGATTTCTCCGTTCTTCGAACTTTCGAAATCGAAACAAGCATTCGCAATCCGGGCTACCACCCTACTTGCTCATGTTTGTTTATCCGTCAAATAGATAAGCAATTTTTCCTGCAAGCAGTCATATTGCTTATCTGCTTGACGGAATTATTATATCATACATTTTGTGCATGTTTTTTGCACATAAGAAGTTTCATAAGAAACTCCTTAATGAATTCGTTAGAATTCATTATATCATATGCAAAATGGCATACTTTGGCGATGTTTCTCATAGACTTAAGAAAAAGTAATTCTTTGCCTTTGCAAAATGAGGTCAGATATGGACAATGAATACAAACCGACAGCTTTTGATACCCAGATTCAGACACATGAGCTTCAGATGATGAAAACCATTCTTCCTTATATGGAATGGCGGCAGCAGAAAACGCTTGCTGTTCTGATCAAGTATATGGAATTGCAGAAAACCTCCCATATCTTTTCTTCTGCGACACCCTCGGTCTCTATGTGTGAGATCACCGATCCACATGAGAAGATGCTCCAGATGCTTTCTGATCTAAGCGAGATCTCGAACGAAAGGGAAAAGGAAAATATTGAGATGATCTTAAATATGTTCCAGATGATGTCCACCTACGAGGTCTTTTTCTCGTAAGCTCCCATTGATTGTATTTTTAAAACTTCCAATAATAAAAGGAGTCTGTGATGAGTAAGAATATCTTTGAAAACGACCCGAAGTTCCAGCAGATCGATCCGCAGAAATTGCAGTTTCTTATGAACTTTGCAAACAGTCATCCGGCAGGGAATGCAAAACAGATGGCTTCTGCCATGATGAGTGCCGCCAGTACTGCCAAAAAGGATGGCATGGAATTTACACCGGACGAAACTACGCTTCTGATCGAATTACTAAAACAGAATATGTCTCCCGCAGAGCAGAAAAAGACCGATCAGATCGTTGCTCTGATGCAGTCTATGCAGAACAAAAAAAGATCTTAAGCGGTCACGCTTAAGATCTTTTGCTGATTACAGTTCTTATTTTGCTACAATATTAACGATACGTCCCGGCACATAGATTTCTTTTACGATGTTACCGGATAACTTATCGCCTAAGGCTTCCTTACCAAGTGCGATCGCATCTTCCTTCGCGATGTCCTTAGAGATCTTGATGGTTGCCTTTGTCTTACCATTGATCTGTACTGCGATCTCTACTTCATTCTCAACGGTCTTTGCTTCTTCGTATTCCGGCCACTTGTTCTCATAGACATGTCCGTTTCCACCGATGATCTCCCACATTTCTTCTGTCATATGTGGTGCAACCGGATTCAGTAAAAGGATCAGTGTAGAAAGCTCACCCTTTGTAACCTTGCCGGCCTTATAGAACTCATTGACAAGTGTCATCATTGCTGCGATTGCAGTATTAAACTTCATTGCCTCGAAGTCATTGCTTACTTTTTTGATGGTCTGATGCATCTTTGTCTCAAGCTCTTTCGAGTAGCCTGCGTCATCTGTCATCATATCCTGTAACTTCCATACACGCTCTAAGAAACGACGGCAGCCCTTTACACCTTCCTCAGACCAGGATGCGCTAAGTTCAAATGCACCGATGAACATCTCATAGGTTCTTAAGGTATCTGCACCGTAATCTCTTACAATGTCATCCGGATTTACAACATTTCCTCTTGACTTTGACATCTTCTCGCCGTTCTCACCAAGGATCATACCATGGGAAGTTCTCTTCTGATATGGTTCCGGACATGGAACAACACCTTGGTCATAGAGGAACTTATGCCAGAATCTTGAATACAGCAGATGAAGGGTTGTATGCTCCATACCACCATTGTACCAGTCTACCGGGAGCCAGTATTTTAATGCTTCCGGACTTGCAAGTGCCTCTGTATTCGTCGGATCGGTATATCTTAAGAAGTACCAGGAAGATCCTGCCCACTGTGGCATGGTATCTGTTTCACGCTTTGCAGGACCGCCACAGCACGGACATGTGGTATTTACCCAGTCTGTCATTGCTGCCAGCGGAGATTCTCCGTTATCGGTCGGCATATAGCTGTCAACCTCCGGTAACATCAGAGGAAGATCCTTCTCATCTACCGGTACATAACCGCACTTGTCGCAGTGTACGATCGGGATCGGCTCACCCCAGTAACGCTGACGGGAGAATACCCAGTCTCTTAATTTGTAGTTTGTCTTGGCAGATCCGATCTTATGCTCCTCTAAGAACTCGATCATCTTTGCCTTAGCATCCTTAACTTCAAGTCCGTTTAAGAAGTCAGAATTCATTAATACACCGGTTGCAACATCGGTAAATGCAGCAGCTTCAATATCTACTGCTTCTCCGTTCTTACCGACTACCTGGATCAATGGCAGATTGAACTTCTTTGCGAACTCCCAGTCTCTTTCATCATGGGCAGGTACAGCCATGATTGCACCGGTACCATAGGACATCAGTACATAATCGGAAATCCAGATCGGGATTTCTTTTCCGTTTACCGGGTTGATCGCTGTCAGTCCGTCTAATAAGACACCGGTCTTATCCTTTGCAAGCTCCGCACGTTCAAAGTCCGACTTCTTTGCAGCTTCTTCACGATATGCAACGATCGCATCCCAGTTCTTTAACTCATCCTTATACTTATCAATGATCGGATGCTCCGGTGAAACAACCATGTAAGTAACACCGAATAAGGTATCGCATCGTGTTGTATAGACTCTTAACTTGTCTTCCTTATCCTTGATGGAGAAATCAACCTCTGCTCCGGTTGATCTTCCGATCCAGTTCTTCTGTGAAGTCTTTACACGCTCGATATAATCAACGTCATTTAAGCCTTCGATCAGCTTGTCTGCATACTCTGTGATCTTTAACATCCACTCACTCTTGACCTTACGGACAACCGGTGCGCCACAACGCTCACAGACACCGTTTACAACTTCCTCGTTTGCAAGACCAACCTTACAGGAAGTACACCAGTTGATCGGCATCTCTTTTTTATATGCCAGACCTGCCTTAAATAACTTTAAGAAGATCCACTGTGTCCATTTGTAATACTCCGGATCTGTTGTATTGATCTCACGATCCCAGTCGAAGGAATAACCGAGGGACTGTAACTGCTGCTTAAATCTTGCAACGTTATTCTTCGTTACGATCTTCGGATGGATCTTATTCTTGATCGCATAGTTCTCCGTTGGAAGTCCGAACGCATCCCATCCCATTGGATATAATACATTGTATCCCTGCATTCTTCTCTTTCTTGCAACAATATCTAATGCGGTGTATGGTCTTGGATGACCAACATGAAGTCCCTGTCCCGACGGATATGGGAACTCTACCAATGCATAGAACTTTGGTTTGCTGTAGTCTGTTCCGGCTGCAAATGCTTTTTCATCTTCCCAGACCTTCTGCCATTTTTTCTCAATGGCTTTTGGATTGTAAGTATTACTCATAGCTATTACTCCTTTTCCATATACTAAAAAACCTCTCCGTCTCCATCCAGAGACGAAGAGGTATCTCTTTCATACCACTTAGTATCTTAATCACAAACCGCCCATTTGTCAACCTTTTTGATTGTTTACGA
>CACZPJ010000083.1 GCA_902782995.1 uncultured Lachnospiraceae bacterium
AAATCGCTGTTTGCATCACATAATTTATACATTTTGTCATTTAAATTTTCAGAAGCACTTTTGACACTAGAACCTATATAGTATAATAGAACTTAACAGATTCATCGGAAGATGAAATATGTGAAAATGTACAGGGAATGGATCAAAGGAGAAAAACAGATGAAGAGGATGAAACAGCTTCTGGCACTTGGTCTGTGCATTGCTATGGTTGGACAGACTATGGATGTGCAGGCATTTGGGAATGGTCAGGAAGCATATGTGACAGAGGCACTTACGGACGTGTCCGTGGGACTGTCGGCACAAACAGAAGAAGAGTTGTCAGAAACAGGAGCCGAAGAGTCAACGGAAGAAGCTACAGAAGTGGCAGCCGGGGAATCAGCGGAAGATACGACAGAAACAGCAGCCGGAGAGTCCGTGGCAGAAGCGACAGAGATGGCAACTGAGGAACCGGTCGAAGGGGTTACAGAAGTAGCAACCGAAGAACCGGAGGAAGAAACAGTAACGGAGCAATCCACAGAAGAAACATCCGAGATTGTAACGGAGCAGCCACAGGAGGCAGAGACAGAGACCATCCGGGAGCCGGAAGAGGATACGGAACTTGCACCGACCGGTGATCTGCCGGGGGAAGATAGTACCGAAGAAAATACGGAAGATGATACAGAAAAAGAGAGTATCAAGTGTTCTAAAATCGTACTTACGAATACAGAACTTACGCTTGCACCGGGAAAGAGCAGTCAGCTTGCATTTGTGGCATATGATGAAGACGGGTATATATTAGGGAACCTGTCCGCAGCCGACTATTCCTATGAATCCTCTGATCCGAAGCTGGTAAGCGTGGATAACAAGGGAATGATACGGGCAATTTCTGCGGATAAAAAGACCGGAAAAAGCGTCGTTACGATCCGTGTTATCTGCGGTGGCATGACGGCAGAATGTAAGGTAGAAGTAGCAAATGAGATCACGTTAAACAAGACAAAGTGTACCTTGTATACCACACAGAAGAATGGCGTTACACTTCGTGCAAAAGTGAATCCATCCGGCACTGTGACGTGGAAAACTTCCAATAAAAAAGTTGCCACCGTGGATAAGAACGGAAAAGTGATACCAAAGGGAGCAGGAAAGGCAACGATCACAGCTACAGCAAATGGCGTAAGCACTACCTGCAGTGTCACAGTGAAAAAACCAACACTTACATTAAAGGGAAAGAAGACCCTGTATGTGAAAAATCCGGTCACATTTACTGCAAAGGCAACGCCGACTGCGAAGATCACATGGAAGACATCGAATAAGAAGATCGCAACGGTCAGCTCTAAGGGTGTGGTAACACCGAAGAAGACAGGAACGGTGACTATTTCCGCAAGTGCAAATGGCGTGACAAAGACTTATAAGGTTACAGTAAAAAATCCATCCGTTAAGATCACGTCAACACAGAAGGCAGTATTTGAGAAGAATAATTTTCAGATATGGGTCAAAGCAAATCCGTCGGATCAGGTAAAATACAAGACATCGAATAAGAAGATCGCAACGGTCGATAAAAACGGGCAGGTAACTGGTGTAAAGAGCGGTACGGTTACGATCACGGCATATGTGCCGGGCGCAAAGGCTTCCTGCAAGGTTAAGGTTGTGAAGAACCGATACAGTCTGAACCGCCATAAGGCAACGATTATGACCGGAAAGACAGCACGTTTTTCGGTTAAAAATATGTCCTCTTATCAGAGTGTGTCCTATTATCTCGATGAGAACAACGGGGCTTCAACGGTAAGCAGCAAGGATAATGTCGCTACGGTAAAAGCATCCGGAAAGAGTACCGCAGTATTAGTTGCAAGTACTTATATCTATGTGGATGGTGATTATCTGTACTGGCGCGATACCTGTCAGATCAAGGTGTGCGATTCGGGAATCACGGATCAGGATCTGTCTATCGCGAAAAAGACAAGCCACCAGATGAAGTTAAAAAATGCCGGCAGAGGCTCTGCGGTAAAGTCTGTGAAATGGATCTCAGAAAATACTAAGATCGCAGCCATCAATGCGAAGAGCGGACTTGTCAAAGGAAAAAAGGCAGGATCTACCCATGTCAAGGCACTTGTTACCTGTAAGAATGGTAAGAGCTATACCTATCGCAGCAGTCTGCGGGTCTCAGATCCGAAGCTGAAAGCAGGATACCAGATCCTTTCCCCAGGTCAGGAGAAGAAGCTTGCATTGACGGGAACAAACAGCTACAGCAATATCAGTTATAAGTCAGCGAAAAAGTCCGTTGTATCGGTTACTGCAAATGGAACGCTTTATGCGAAAAAGACCGGAAATTCCAAGGTAACGATAACAGTAGACGGAAAAAAATTAAGCTGTACAATCTATGTTACGAATCCATCCCTGCAAAGCAGCTATGCATGTCTTGCACCGGGAGATACCGCACAGATTACGATCAATGGAACATGTAGTAAGAGCGCAGTGTCCTACCGTTCTGAGAATGGTGGTGTTGCCGGCGTGACAGAAGGCGGTACAGTCATTGCGGTTGCAGGAGGAAGTACCAATATCATCGTAACCGTAGATGGAAAAGAGCTGAAGTTCTGGGTAGAAGTGGCATCTCGTGATGCGATCAATGCATGCAGGGGCGGTTATCAGATCATTACCTCGTCTACTTACAGCCAGAACCTTCGTATGACTGCGGGATATTATGACTGTAGTTCACTGGTTTTCCGCGCCTATGGCTGTAATGCGGCACTTCTTGGCGGCAGTGCATCGTGGGCACCGACAGCAGCGGGAATGGCATCACACTTAGAGGCAGCAGGAAAAGTGATCGCATATCAGGCAGTGGATGTATCGCAGCTTCGTCCGGGAGATCTGATCTTTTACGGTGGAAGAGATAACGGCAGGTATCGTGGTATCTACCATGTATCGATGTATTATGGACAGGGCAACCGGCTGGAGAAACCGCTGTATAGTTATTGGCAGCTAAGCAATATTGTTATGATCGCACGACCGGTTCCGTAAAGAGGATTACTAAGTAAAATTGTACGAAAATTAGAACCGTAAATTAGAAGAAAGTTCCATTGACAGATCTATAACCTCAAGCTATAATCGGTATTACTGTGGTTAAAAACTGTTACTTTAACATATTGCAGTGATAACCTTATAAAACATCAGGAGGATTAGATAAAATGAACAACGAGAACGAGTTTAAGCCATATGTTCCGGCTGACAAAGTGATGCCGGAGCTTACGGTAACTTCGATCGTACTGGGTATCATTATTGCAGTTGTCTTTGGTGCTGCAAATGCATACCTTGGCTTAAGAGTCGGAATGACTGTATCGGCATCGATACCGGCAGCAGTTATTTCCATGGGAATCATCCGTGTGATTCTGCGGAGAGATTCTATTTTAGAGAACAACATGGTACAGACCATTGGATCTGCGGGTGAATCCCTTGCAGCAGGTGCGATCTTCACATTGCCGGCATTATTTATGTGGGCAGCAGAAAGCGGAGACGCAGCACCTTCACTGGTAGAGATTTCCCTGATCGCACTGATCGGTGGTGTGATCGGTGTCCTGTTTATGATCCCACTTCGTACCGCACTGATCGTGCAGGAGCATGGAACACTTCCTTATCCGGAAGGAAAGGCATGTGCCGAGGTTCTTATGGCAGGAGAAGAAGGTGGCGCAAAGGCAGGTACCGTATTTAAGGGACTTGGTATTGCAGCTCTTTATAAGTTTGTTGCAGATGGCTTTAAAGTATTCCCAAGTGAGGTTGATTTCCAGATCAACAGCTATAAGGGATCCGGAATCGGTATGGATGTACTTCCGGCACTGTTAGGTGTTGGTTATATCTGTGGACCGCAGGTTTCTTCATACTTATTAGCCGGTGGTACGGTAGCATGGTTCGTCATCATGCCGTTGATCGTATTATTCGGTGGGGATGCAACTTTATTCCCGGCAGATGTATCCATCACACAGTTATTTACAGAGGGTGGTACATGGGGAATCTGGAAGAACTACATCCGTTACATCGGTGCTGGTGCAGTAGCAGCAGGTGGTATTATCAGCCTGATCAAGTCCCTGCCGCTGATCGTTAAGACATTTGCCCAGGCGATCAAGGGATACGGTAAGAATGCCGGAGCAGCAAATAACCGCTTAAGCCGTGATCTTCCAATGAACTTTGTAATTCTTGGAATTGGTATTATGGCAATCATTATGTGGCTGATCCCGGCTGTTCCGGTAAGCCTGATCGGAGCAATTATCATTATTGTGTTTGGTTTCTTCTTTGCAACTGTTTCTTCAAGAATGGTTGGTCTGGTAGGAAGCTCCAACAACCCGGTATCCGGTATGGCGATCGCAACACTTCTGATCGCAACCATTATTTTAAAAGCAACCGGCAACATCGGAATGCCTGGAATGGTAGCATCTATCGCAGTAGGTTCCGTTATCTGCATCATCGCAGCAATCGCCGGAGATACTTCACAGGATCTTAAGACCGGTTATCTGGTAGGTGCAACACCTATGAAGCAGCAGATCGGTGAGCAGATCGGTGTCGTAGCCGCTTCACTTGCAATCGGTGGTGTGTTATATCTGTTAAGTGCAGCATGGAGCTATGGTTCTACGGAACTTCCTGCACCACAGGCAACCTTAATGAAGATGGTAGTAGAAGGTGTTATGGGTGGCAATCTTCCTTGGACACTGATCTTCGTTGGTGTAGCCATTGCAATCGTTGTCGAGATCTTAAGAATCCCGGTACTTCCGTTTGCAGTAGGTCTTTACCTTCCGATCCACTTAAGTACACCGATGATGGTCGGTGGAGCGATCAAGTGGTTCTTCGACCGTAAGAAGGAAGGCGAGACAGAAGGACAGCATAAGGAAAAGATCGAGCGTGGAATCCTGTACTCCTCCGGTCTGATCGCAGGAGAAGGAATCGTAGGAATCCTGCTTGCAGTATTTGCAATCATCAACGTTGGTGGCAAGTCACTTGGCGAGTGGATCGATTTCTCCGGTAAGTTCAGCCTTGGAAACTGGGGCGGACTTGTGATCTTTGCACTTCTTGCATACACACTGATCCGTGTCGTAAAAGGAAAGAAAAATAAAAATGCATAAATGACAGGAAGTCTGCCATCTTATATAGATGGCAGGCTTTTGTCGTATAGGAAATTCCTTTGGAATTCTCCATACAGTAATGATGCGTACACCTTATTTTTTATGATTACAGGAGGAAGCATGGCAAAAACGAAAGAGAATTTTCTTGATTATGTACCAAAACATAATTCCTTATATGAGTTTTCCACAAATGAGAAGAAGCATATTGAGATTACGGTGTATAACAAGGGCATTTTTAATAAGATCGCACAGATCTTTTTTAAAAGACCAAAGACCAGCCGGATCGAATTAGACGAATTCGGCAGCTTTGTGTGGAACTGTATCAACGGCACGGCGAGTATCTATGAGATCGGTATGCGTGTACATGAGCAGTTCGGAGAGAAAGCAGAACCGTTGTATCAGCGGCTTTCGCAGTATATCCAGACCCTGCACAACAATGGATTTGTGGTCTATGTCAATAAGCTGAGTGAGAAGCAGCGTAAAAAAATATCCAAATAACAGAGTGAGGCGTAAAAATGGAAGTATTAAGTAATTTAGAACCAAAAGAAGTATTTCATTATTTTGAAAAGATCTGCAGTATCCCGCATCCGTCCTACAAAGAGGACAAGTTAAGTGATTACTGCGTTGCATTTGCAAAGGAACATAACTTAGAAGTATATCAGGATGAACTGAAAAACATCATTATGATTAAAGAGGCAACTCCGGGGTATGAGGATAAGGAGCCGGTCATTCTTCAGGGACATATTGATATGGTATGTGAAAAAGAGCCGGGATGTAAGATCGATTTTGAAAACGATGGTCTTACACTGAAGGTAGAAGGCGATTATGTGACCGCAGATGGAACAACACTCGGAGGTGACGACGGAATTGCAGTTGCCTATGCACTTGCGATCCTTGCATCCGATACGATCAGCCATCCGAGATTAGAGGTCGTATTTACGGTTTCTGAAGAAGTCGGCATGGAAGGAGCTGCCGGTATCGATGTATCCATGTTAAAGGGAAGAAAGTTAATCAACCTTGATTCTGAGGATGAAGGAATCATGCTGGCAAGCTGCGCAGGCGGATGCAGCGTGGAGTGTATGATCCCGTCCTCATGGGAAGAGATGGAAGCGATCGCGATCGACCTGCGTGTAGCAGGACTGATCGGTGGACATTCCGGTACAGAGATCGATAAGGGACGTGCCAATTCCAACACACTGATGGGAAGAGTTCTTTTAGAGGCAGGAAAGGCATCCGCTTATGGTCTTGCTTCGATGCAGGGTGGAACAAAGGATAATGCGATCCCAAGAGAGACAACCGCACGTATTCTGGTACCGGAATCCGAGGTAGATGCAGTATTGCATGCGATCGAAGAATTACAGGCAGTTGTTTCGAAGGAGTATTCCACCAGTGATCCGGACATCTGTATCAGTGCAAAAGAGGCTGGCAAGGTAACGACCTGGGTACTCACAAAGGAAACGGCAGAGAAAACAGTTCTGCTTTTGAATCAGCTTCCAAACGGAATCCAGAAGATGAGCGCAGACATACCGGGACTTGTACAGACATCCTTAAATCTTGGAATTCTTACCATAGATGAAGAAAAGGTATCCCTCCGCTATGCCGTAAGAAGCTCTGTTGGAACAGAAAAGGAATACCTGCTTGCAAAGTTAGAGCAGCTTACTTCCTATGTAGGAGGAAGCACAAAGCGTACCGGAGATTATCCGGCATGGGAGTATAAGAAGGACTCCACACTGCGTGAGGATATGGTACGCATCTATGAGCAGATGTATGGCAAAAAGCCGGTGATCCAGGCAATCCATGCAGGCGTAGAGTGTGGTATCTTATCCGGAAAATTAGAAGGCTTAGACTGTATTTCACTCGGACCGGATATGATCGGAATCCACACGACAGAAGAAAAGCTGAGTATTTCTTCGACAAAGCGTGTCTGGGAATATCTGCTTGAGGTGATAAAGGCGTAGATTTTTATTTGCATCGGACTGCGGATGTGGTAATATTTTAGAGAGGAGAATTCTCCTAGTTCCATACACAGAATCAGATAAGGAAGGGATACATTATGAAGAGAATCGGAATGTTAACCAGTGGTGGAGACTGCCAGGCATTAAACGCAGCAATGCGCGGTGTGGTAAAGGGATTAAGTCATGGCGTCGATGAACTTGAAGTATATGGATTTAATAATGGATATAAAGGTCTGATCTACGGTGATTACCGTCTGCTCACCTCTTCGGATTTTTCCGGTATTTTAACAAAGGGTGGAACAATCTTAGGATCTTCCAGACAGCCGTTTAAGCTGATGCGTGTACCGGATGAGAACGGACTCGATAAGGTAGAGGCCATGAAGCAGACTTATTACAAGCTGAATCTTGACTGTTTGGTGATCTTAGGCGGCAATGGAACACAGAAGACAGCGAATCTTTTACGTGAGGAAGGATTGAATATCATCCACCTTCCGAAGACGATCGATAACGATATCTATGGTACGGATGTAACCTTTGGTTTCCAGAGTGCGATCAATGTTGCATCGCAGGCGATTGACTGCATCCATACAACGGCAGCATCGCATAACCGTGTATTTATTGTAGAGGTTATGGGACATAAGGTTGGCTGGCTGACCCTGTATTCCGGTGTGGCAAGTGGTGCAGACATCATTCTTCTGCCGGAGATCCCATACGACATCAACCGCGTCGTAGAGGCGATCGATAACCGTACAAAGGCAGGAAAAGGATTTACGATCTTAGCAGTTGCCGAGGGTGCGATCTCGAAGGAGGATGCAGCCTTAACGAAGAAGGAATATAAGGATAAGAAGAAAAAGAGCAAATATCCATCTGTTTCTTATGAGATTGCAGACCAGATCACACAGCGGACAGGAACAGAAGTACGTGTGACAGTTCCGGGACATACACAGCGTGGCGGCAGCCCATGTCCATATGACCGTGTGCTTTGTACCAGACTTGGTGCAGCGGCAGCACAGGCAATCTTAGAAGAAGATTACGGATATATGATCGCAATGATCAACGGAGAGACGAAGCGTGTACCGCTTGGCGAAGTTTCCGGCAAGCTGAAAGTGGTTGATCCGGACTGCAAGATGATCCGGGAGGCAAAGACGATCGGGATCAGCTTTGGCGATTAGAACAACAGAAAGAGGTTAGGATATGTCTTATACGGCATTATATCGTAAGTTCCGCCCGCAGGAATTTGAAGACGTCAAGGGGCAGGATCATATCGTAACAACATTGAAGAACCAGATAAAAGCAGAACGTATCGGACATGCATACCTGTTTTGTGGAACAAGGGGAACGGGTAAGACAACCATCGCCAAGATTTTTGCAAAGGCAGTCAACTGTGAGCATCCGGTGGACGGAAGCCCATGCGGGGAATGCCCGACCTGTAAGGCGATTGCAGAGGGCAGTTCCTTAAATGTAATAGAAATAGATGCGGCATCGAACAATGGTGTCGAGAACATACGTCAGATCCGGGAAGAGGTCACATATTCGCCGACGACCGGAAAGTACAAGGTTTATATTATCGACGAGGTTCATATGTTATCCATAGGAGCCTTTAATGCACTGCTTAAGACATTAGAAGAACCGCCTTCCTATGTTATTTTCATTCTGGCGACGACCGAAGCGCATAAGATCCCGATTACGATCTTATCGAGATGCCAGAGATATGATTTCAGGCGGATTTCGATCGATACGATCGCGGCACGTTTAAAGGATCTGATGGAACAGGAAGCAGTGGAAGTGGAAGATAAAGCGATCCGCTATATTGCCAAGGCGGCAGACGGATCGATGCGTGATGCACTGAGTCTGTTAGATCAGTGTATCGCATTTTATCTGGGACAGAAGCTGACCTATGACAAGGTCTTAGAAGTGCTTGGTGCAGTTGATACAGAGATTTTTTCAAGACTGCTTCGCGCAGTGATCGGTGAAAATGTTGCAGAGGCGATCCGGATCATGGAAGAACTGATCATCGAAGGCAGGGAGCTGGGACAGTTTGTGAATGACTTTACCTGGTATCTGCGGAATCTTCTTCTGATCAAGGGCTGTGATGACATGGAAGAGGTACTGGACATCTCCAGTGAGAATCTTGCCCTCCTTAAGGAAGAGTCGGAGATGATCGATGCAGAAGTCCTGATGCGTTACATCCGTATTTTCTCAGAGCTGTCAGGACAGATCAAGTATTCCTCGCAGAAGCGGATATTGATCGAAGTGGCGTTGATCAAGCTGTGTAAGCCACAGATGGAGTCGCAGACGGATAGTCTGGCAGACCGGATCGCGCACCTGGAAAAGCGGATGGAAGAAGGAATTCCGGTTGCGGCAGTGGCCAAGGCACAGCCGAATGCTTCTGTCACAGCACAGACAGCAGAGGCGGCACAGCCTAAGATGCCGAAGGCAATCCCGGAAGAGGTACAACAGGTTCTCCGTAACTGGGGGCCGATCGTACAGGATATGCCGGGTGTGACGAGGGTGTATCTGAAGCAGGCACATTTAAGTCTTGGCGGAGACAACCGGCTGATGATCGTTTTAGATGATCCGGTCGGAGCTGAGATGGTTGCAAGAGAAGATCACCGGAAGGAAATTGAAAGAATTATTTCAGAACATATTGACCGGGAGATAGAAGTTTCGGTACAATTAAATGAATCAAACCGACCATTTGAAGAGTCATATGTTGATCTGTCGAAGGTCATCAATATGGATATTACGATTGAAGACGAATAAGTGGAAGGTGAATAGGAGGATAAAAATGGCAAAAAGAGGTGGATTTCCGGGAGGTATGCCGGGTAACATGGGTAATCTGATGAAGCAGGCACAGAAGATGCAGCGTCAGATGGAAGAGGCAACCAAGGAATTAGAGACAAAGGAAGTAACTGCGGCAGCAGGCGGTGGAGTAGTAGAAGTTACCGTATCCGGTAAAAAGGAGATCACGAAGATCAAGATCGATCCGGAAGCAGTTGATCCGGATGATGTAGAGATGTTAGAGGATCTGATCATGGCAGCCTGCAACGAAGCACTTCGTAAGATGGACGAAGAGTCCCAGGCATCCATGTCTAAGATCACAGGAGGATTAGGTGGTCTTGGCGCAGGCCTTCCATTTTAAAAAGTAATGTGAAAAGCTGTAACACAAAGCTGTGTGCTTTCGTATACAGCTTTTTTCCATGCTTATGGAGAAACAGGGATGACCAGACTGCGTCAGCAGACGTATGGATGAAGGAGTAGAGATGGATTATTACAGCAGTCAGATCAGCCGTCTGATCGAACAGTTATCCGGACTGCCGGGAATTGGACCAAAGTCAGCACAGCGTCTCGCTTTTCATATTCTGAATATGCCGGAAGAGAATGTCGAGAAGCTGAGTGATTCCATTATTCAGGCGAAGCGGAATGTACATTACTGCAAGGAATGTTTTACCCTTACGGATGATGAACTTTGTCCAATCTGTAAGAACAAAGACAGAGACCACAGTGTCATAATGGTGGTTGAGGATACCAGAGATCTTGCGGCTTATGAGAAAACTGGCAAATACGAAGGTGTATATCATGTCCTGCATGGTGCAATATCACCAATGCTTGGAATCGGACCAAATGATATTAAATTAAAAGAATTGATGCAACGCTTGCAAGGTGATGTAAAAGAAGTTATAATAGCAACGAATTCGAGCTTAGAAGGGGAAACGACAGCGATGTACATCAGTAAGCTGATCAAGCCGACCGGGATCAAGGTAACGAGGATTGCCAGCGGAGTACCGGTTGGAGGAGATTTAGAGTACATTGATGAAGTGACACTGCTTCGGGCATTAGAAGGAAGAATAGAACTCTGATACCGGCATCCATGGTATCAAGAGATAAGAAAGGATAAGAACAATGACGATTTTAGAGTTAGAAAAGCAGGCAAACGAAGTCAGAAAAGGCATTGTTAAAGCCGTACACAGTGCGAAATCCGGACATCCGGGCGGATCACTTTCTGCAGCAGACCTTATGACCTATCTGTATTTTGAGGAGATGAATATCGATCCGAAGAATCCGAAGATGGAAGATCGTGACCGTTTTGTATTATCAAAGGGACATGTTGCACCGGCATACTATTCCGCACTGGCATACAGAGGATTTTTCCCGGTAGAAGATCTGACAACCTTACGTCATACAGGTTCTTATTTACAGGGACATCCGGATATGAAGCATATTCCGGGCGTTGATATGTCAAGTGGATCACTTGGACAGGGATTATCCGTTGCAGTCGGTATGGCACAGGCGGCAGTTATGGATAAGAAGGATTATCATGTATACGCAATGTGCGGAGACGGTGAGATCCAGGAAGGACAGATCTGGGAAGCAGCTATGTGGGCAGGCGCACACAAGTTAGAGAACCTGACTGTAATCGTAGATAACAACAATCTTCAGATCGACGGAACGATCGAAGAAGTATGTTCTCCATATCCGATCGATAAGAAGTTCGAAGCATTCAACTTCCATGTAATCAACATTGATGGCAACAATATGGAAGAGATCAAAAAGGCATTTGAAGAAGCAAAGACCGTAAAAGGAATGCCGACCGCGATCATTGCAAAGACCGTGAAGGGCAAGGGCGTATCCTTTATGGAGAACCAGGCAGGATGGCACGGAAAGGCTCCGAATGATGAGCAGTTTGAAGTGGCAATGGCAGATTTAGAGAAGGCAGGTGAAGCATTATGTCAGAAGTAAAGAAGATTGCAACAAGAGAAAGCTATGGTAATGCTTTAGTTGAGATAGGAAAAGAGCATGAAGATCTGGTTGTATTAGATGCAGATCTTGCTGGAGCAACCAAGACAGAGATTTTCAAAAAGGCATTCCCGGATCGTTTCTTAGACTGTGGAATCGCAGAGGCAAATATGGCAGGAATCGCAGCAGGACTGGCTGCTTCCGGTAAAGTGCCGTTTATGAGCTCCTTTGCAATGTTTGCGGCAGGACGTGCTTACGAGCAGGTACGTAATGCGATCGGATACCCACATCTGAATGTGAAGATCGGTGCAACACATGCAGGAATTTCTGTCGGTGAAGACGGAGCGACCCACCAGTGCTTAGAAGATCTTGCACTCATGCGTGAGATCCCGGGCATGGTCGTGATCAATCCATGTGATGATGTAGAAGCAAGAGCAGCAGTAAAGGCTGCCTATGAATATGTAGGTCCGGTATACTTAAGATTCGGACGTCTGGCAATCCCGGTACTCAACGATGCAGATTATAAGTTTGAGATCGGAAAAGGTGTTGTCTTAAAGGAAGGAACCGATGTAACGATCTTCGCGACCGGATTAGAGGTCAATGAATCCGTAGAAGCAGCAAAGCTCTTAGAGGCAGACGGAATCAGCGCAGAAGTGATCAACATCCACACGATCAAGCCGTTAGATGAAGAATTAGTTGCAGCCTCCGCAGCAAAAACAGGAAAGGTTGTAACTGTGGAAGAGCATTCCATCATCGGTGGACTTGGAAGTGCTGTCTGCGAATGTCTGGCAGAGAAAGCACCGACAAAGGTATGCAGAATCGGTGTCAATGACCGTTTTGGTGAGTCAGGCCCGGCAGTAGAGCTGATCAAGAAGTATGGTCTGGATGCAGAAAGTATCTACAAAAAAGTCAAAGCATTTGTAAAAGAAAACTAAAAAAGACAAAAGCCATAAGCTGTCGCGAAAAAGCGGCAGCTTTTTTTGGGTATTCTGTCATACGAAACCAAAAAACGAGTGCAGGATGCGTCAAAAACCGCAGAGCATTTATGATATGCTTGTCCAAAAGTAAGCAAGGGAGCAGAAAGGCAGGCGTACATAGATGATAGAGATTCGACAGGGTGGAAAAGAGCAGTCAGTAGAGAAAAAGCCGGAGGGTTCCTGTGATAACACAGGTGAAAACAAACCACATGCGTGTCAGCCGAAGAATTTCAGACAGATCGGGACACCGCAGGGAAAACAGAAAATATATATCGAAGATTATGTTTATACCTACCTGCATCCGGTCATGGAACGGCCGGAGGAGATGCGGTTGTGTGTGCTGGTCGGGCATGTGGAAAAAGAAGAAGATTATCACTACATATTCGTACATGGTGCGGTAGAGTTACAGAATCTGTATTATGCAGGTGTGACTCCGGTTTTCTCGGAGCGCACCAGAGAGACCATCTGTGAAAAGGTACAGCAGAATTTTCCGGGGAGTTATCTGGTCGGCTGGTATCTTGATGTAAAGGGAAATACACCGAGACTGACACCGGAGTTAGAGCATATCCACCGCAGCTTTTTTGGCGGGCGCGATAAGATCCTGCTTTTGTCCGACTCCCTGAACCGGGAGGAAAAGCTGTTTGCATGCGACAGCAGCGCGGTCTGGCAGAAAGAGGGATATTATATCTATTATGAGAAGAATCCGCAGATGCAGGATTATATGATCAGAGAGCGCGCAAAGGGTGAGACAAAGATTGAGCCGGAAAAGGTCATGGATGAGGCGTTGAATAACTACCGGGAGATACTTCTGAAAAAAGAGGAGACGCCAAAGACGCGTCAGGGCCGTATCTGGTATGCAGCAGGATTTGCCGGGGTACTCGTACTCTGCGTGCTGGGTGTCAATATGCTGAATAACTATGAGAAAATGAAAAATCTTGAAAATGCGGTATCGGTAATGACCAACCAGTCTGATCCAAAGCATGCGTCTGCAACAGAATCGTTGCTGCCATATACAACACAGGCGGAATCAGAGCGCATGACAGAGCAGACAACAGAAACAGAACAGCCATCGGTTCTGGTAGAAACGATCAAAGGAAATGTGAAAAAGCTGGACGACAAGAAAAAGGAAAAAAAGAAGGAAGAAAGCAAAAAAGAGGAAAGCCGGAAAGAAGAAAAAAAGGAAGAGGAAGCCGGACAGGAGCCGGAGACTGAAGCAGCGCAGGTGGCAGAAGATCAGGCATCGGAGGAAACACCGGCAGAACAGACAGCGGACACTGCCGCACAGCCGGTACTTTCCGAGGCAGATCAGATCCGGCAGCAGGGATATTATATTGTACAAAAGGGAGAGAATCTTGCCGCGATCAGCCGCAAGATCTATGGGAATACGGAAATGATACAGGCGATCTGTGATAAAAATGGAATCGAAAATGTAGATCAGGTTTTTGCAGAACAAAAATTAGTTCTTCCTTAAAGTGAGCAGAAATGTTGTCCACAGGATAAAATATGATATAATAATTTCGTCAAGCAGATAAAAGAAAAATCAAAGATAAGGAACATACAGATGGCAGACAGAGAGATCAGAAAGAAGAATTTTCAGACAATCGAATCCGATCCGGAAGAACTAAGCCGTAAGATCCGGACACATCGGTTAAAAATATTCCGCAATATTATCATTATAGCGGGTGTGCTTATTCTGGCAGCGGCAGGAATCATGCTGTTTCTGCGCCTGCGTGAATACACTTCCTATACGGTATCGGAGAGCATAGAACGGTCGGATACCTCTGCAACCAGATTTTTTGCGTATGCTGATGGCGTTGTGAAGTACAGCAACGATGGTGCAGCCTATACGAATGCTGCCGGGGAAGAGGTCTGGAACCAGACATATGAGATGCAGGAACCGATGATCGATAACTGTGGCGATTATCTGGCATTTGCGGAAAAGGGCGGATCGAAGGTCTATATTTTAAACCGGCAGGGACTTCAGGGAGAAGTTGAAACGAATATGAAGATCGACCGTGTGCGGGTTGCCGGACAGGGAACCGTTGCAGTGTTAATGGAAAAAGACGGTGTCAGCAACATCAGGCTGTATGACAAAAAGGGAAATAATCTGGTTGGTGGACAGATCCATTTAGAGAAGTCTGGCTATCCATTAGATATTGCGCTGTCGGATGACGCGATCAAGCTGGCAGTTTCCCTGCTCAATATCAGTGAAGGAAAAGTAAAGACCATGATCGCTTTTTACAACTTTGGTTCTGTTGGACAAAACGAGATCGATCATATGGTCAGCTCTTATTCCTATTCGGATGTAGTCGTGCCGGAGATCGGATTTGTGTCCAATAACCGGATGATCGCATTTGGCGATACGAAGGTACTGATTTATGAAGGGACACAGAAGCCCGCCCTGGAAAAAGAGATCAAGTTAGACAAGGAGATAAAAAGCGTATTTTATAATCAGAACTATTTTGGGCTGGTTAATAATAATGAGGACAAGGACAATACCAGACATATGGAAATCTATGATACCAAGGGATCGCATGTGTTGAGCAAAGACTTTACCATGGATTACAATGAAGTGGAATTTCTTGCGAACAATGAGATCTGTATCCGGAATGATACCCGGTGTCTGATCTATAATACTTATGGGGTAAAGCATTTTGCATATACATTTGATGTGCCGCTCTTTAAGATCGTAGCGGGATCTTCGCCGCTTAGTTATACATTTATTATGGAAGGAACAACAGAAAAGGTAAAATTAAAGTGAATTGGTTATTGGTTATTATAGCGGGAGTGCTGTTACTTTGCATCCTGCATGGATATCGGAAGGGCTTTTTACGGATCTTGTTCTCGCTGGTATCCCTTGCATTATCTATTGTATTTGTTACAATCGCAACACCGTACATCTGCGATTTTCTGGAATATCATACGAAGCTGCAGGCAACTATAGAAGAAAAATGCATCAGTCATATGGAAGCTTCTGCGGATAAGACGATGGAGGAGACACTTTCCGATAAGGAACAGTCATTTCAGGATGCGGGGATCGCTCTGCCAGACGGAATCTGGGAGAAGGTTTTAGGACAAGGGATCGACACTGCCAATACAGCATTAAAAGAAAGCGGGTTATATGAAAGTATCGCAGAAACCGTGGCACATTTTGTGATAAACGGAATTGCATTTTTCTTAGCACTGCTTATAGCATCTGTTATTGTATTTATCATAGGACGGATGTTAGGTGTGGTCGGTCGGATGCCGGTGATCAGGGATGTCAATCATGTACTTGGTGGAATAACCGGGTTCGTACAGGGAATGATCATTATCTGGCTGCTTCTTTATCTGATCGCGGTAGGGTGTACCAGTTCGCTCGGACAGACCGCAATCGCATGTATAGAACAAAGTAAGATCTTAACCTGGCTGTATAATAACAATCCGTTCTTATATCTGATCATGATATATTTTGGATAACATACTTAATGATAAGGTAAGCAGTCAATCTTTATGGAGCATAGTTGTATAGTGCGTCGGTTACAAGATTGATTCATATAGGATCATTATAATAGAAGAAACAGGTAGCATATCTTGGGGGTGAAATACGATTTCACCCCTATATCTATAATGAGAAAAAATACGCAGGAAAAAAGTAAAAAAGATTGTTGACACACCAAAAATATCGTGCTATTATAAAACTCACCGCGCAGAGAACAAGCGTCTGGTGGGGCTTTTGAAAGGAACAGGCGGTCAATGCTTTGGGAAAAGCAGCCGATGGAAATTGAAAAAAATCTTGACAAAATATGATGCACATGCTATCATATAGAAGTTGTGTCCGACGGGACATGATAAAGAAAATAAAAAAGTTGTTGACAAGCAACGAAACATCTGATATAATGAATGAGTTGCTAACAGCGACAAAAAGAACATTGATAACTGAACAGTGAAATAACCTTGAAAGATCCTAAACAAGTTTGTTTCACAAACTTGTCCGGAGTTTTGCTTTGCAAAACATCCGCAAGCGAGTGAGATGAACAGCTTATGAAAATCATAAGCAAGAGATTTCAATTTAAGAACAGCCAAGACGAAAGTCGAAGCAACCTTAAAAGCAGTAAAGATGATCAGAAATGATTGTCAAGGATATTTAGCCAAGCTAAATTCTGAAAGATTAAACTTTAACATGAGAGTTTGATCCTGGCTCAGGATGAACGCTGGCGGCGTGCTT